>JAHQVI010000119.1 GCA_019634405.1 Hyphomicrobiales bacterium | reverse complement strand
TATGATGACGCGCTGGCGGAGCTGCCTTTGACGACGCCCGTCCGTGAACACCGCGATTATAGCAGTTTTCATCTCTACATTATTCGCTTGGATATGGAAAAGCTCGCCCTGCACACGCATCCCTATATATTTGAAGCGCTACGTGGAAAAGGCGTGCTCGTCAATCTGCACTACATTCCGGTCTACCGTCACCCTTATTTTCGGCGACTTGGATTCTGTCCCAGCGACTTTCCGCAGGCTGAGCGCTACTACGCAGAAGCAATCAGCCTGCCGTTATATCCCACGCTCTCGCATGATGATCAGGACTTCGTGGTCAAGTGTCTAAGGCAGGAGTTGGAGCCATGAAACGTGGCCACAGCAAGTTCTGCTGTTGTCATAGGCAATGAGGAAGACGGAGCGTGATGCCGTGAAGGTCATAATCAGAGCCGACGCAACTCCAGCAGTCGGCAGTGGCCATGTTGTCAGGTGCCGGACATTGGCGATGGCTCTGCGAGCGAGAGGCGCAGAAGTCACGCTGCTGTCCGCGCTTCCTGTTGACATGCCAAGGAAAATATTCGAGGAAGCCGGCTTTCAGCTCCGCCCGATCAACCGGCCGTCGCCGTGTTCTCTGGAGAAAGATCAGGATCGGGACGCTCATGCCTGCTTGGCCGCTTTGCCAGCGGATATGCATGCGGATTGGCTCATTGTCGACCATTATAAATTAGACGCCCGGTGGGAAAGACAGCTCCGTCACAAGGCACGACGCATGCTGGTTGTCGATGACCTCTTCGACCGCCCACACGCGGCGAACACACTGTTGAATCAGAATGTGCTCGACGAAGCCAAGGCGCGAGCAGACTATGCGAACCTGCTGAGCGACGGCTGTGATTTGCTTGCAGGTCCCCGGTGGGCAATGTTGCGCCCCGAATACCGGCAAATGACTGCCAGGGCGCGCACCGAAGTCAAGCGTGTCCTGATTTTCTTCGGCGGCGTCGATGCAGGAAATCTGACCGGGCGGGCGTTGCAGGCGTTGAGCCGCCGCGATCTGCAGCATCTCGAATGCGATGTCGTGGTCGGATTGGGAAACGCCAATCTCGCTTCCATTCAGGAACAAGCATTGGCAAGAGGACGAACGGCCGTTCATACCCAGCTTCCGCAACTTGCTGGTCTGATGGCCGCAGCCGATCTGGCGATCGGAGCCGCCGGCGCCACAACATGGGAGCGGCTCTGCAGCGGACTTCCGGCGGTAACGATTAGTATCGCGGATAATCAAACCGCAATTGCAGACGCTGTAGCAAATACCGGTGCGCAGCTATTCGCAGGCCTTGCAGGCGAGATCACGGCCGACATTCTCGCGAACAAAGTCGAGCAGCTGATTTCCGACACGTCTCGCATTGCGCATATGTCGGCACGTGGGCCAGCGCTCGTAGACGGCTTCGGAGCCGAGCGCGTCGCTGAACACATGGTGCCGACGCCGCTAAAGCAACTGACGCTGCGAGCCGCGCGGGCGGAGGATATGGCCGTCATGTTTGGCTGGGTCAATGACCCGGTCCAACGTGCGCTATCGCACGATCCCACCGCGGTATCATGGGAAACTCACCAAGAATGGTACGCCAAGGCGCTGAAAGATCCCTGCCGCCATCTTTTCGTATTGGAAGCCCGCGGATTACCGGTTGGGCAAATCCGGTTTGATGATAATGGCGCTGGCGTTATGCAATTGACCTACTCGCTGGATCCCGTCGTCAGAGACCGCAAATGGGCTGTCCATTTACTGAATCTGGGGCTCAAAGCGTGTTCGGGGCTCTCCGCTTGCGAGATTCGTGCAGACGTCAACAAGACCAACCTGCCATCCCTGCGTGCAATTCAACGCGTCGGTTTTGCCATCGAATCGGATGCTGGCGACACCTTCGAGCGCTTCAGTCTCAAACTGCACGGAGGCTCTGCCTCGGGTCGCAGCGCCGCCCTCTCGTCAGACCTATGCCATAGGCGCTCTGCATGAATGGTCCCCAAACATATGTGCTGGCTTGCAACCGCCCCTGGGCTACAGAGACGTTTTTATTGCGCCGCCCCTCACTACCGGGAAGCTGGGTCGTCCTGGCCGACGCAGCGGACCTCAAACCGGACCTCCTGCAGATCATCTCGCCGCGGTACATTTTCTTTCCGCACTGGTCGCATCTGGTGCCGGAAGGGGTTTGGCAGAATCACGAATGCGTTTGCTTCCATATGACCGACGTACCCTTTGGCCGCGGCGGCAGTCCGCTGCAGAACCTGATCGCCAGAGGGCATGGAGAGACGGTGCTGACCGCGCTTCGGATGACCGCCGATCTTGACGCTGGCCCTGTATATGACAAGCGCCCCTTATCGCTACACGGTTCGGCTCACGAGATTTACAGACGTGCAACCGAACTCGCTTTCGACTGCATGGCGTGGATGGCTGCGGAACACCCGTCGCCCAAGCCGCAGACCGGTGAAGCAACGAGCTTCAGCCGCCGTACGCCGGATCAGAGCCGACTTCCCGAAGGCGGAACGTTATTGTCTCTTTACGACCATATCCGCATGCTCGACGCTCCCGGCTATCCACATGCCTTCCTGCAACATGGCCGCTGGCGGATCAGCTTTACAGACGCTTGCTCAAACGAGGATGGCCTGACCGTCCGCGCAAGGATCGTAGAAAATGGATGCTAAAAGAGTTTTGATATGCGCCGCGCATCCTGATGACGAGGCGCTCGGCTGTGGCGGGACAATTGCGCGATATGCGGAAAGCGGCGTCAGTGTACATGTGCTCTTCGTTGCCGACGGCGTATCGGCACGTTCGAATGATAACGGGACGGAACAACTTGCTGCGCGCCGCAATTCGGCAAATGCCGCCTGCGAGATTTTAGGTGCGCACGCCCCTCTGTTCCTCGACTATCCGGATCAACGCCTCGATCAGATCCCGCTGCTCGACGTCACGCAATCGATCGAAGCCGTTCTGAACGACATTATCCCTGAAATTGTCTATACCCATCATCGAGGCGATCTCAACACGGACCATCAAATCGTGGCTCAATGCGTCTTGACTGCCACCCGCCCGCAACCTGGCCAGCCTGTATCGGCGATTTATGGGTTTGAGACGCTTTCTAGCACGGAGTGGGCGTTTGGCGAAGAGGAGCACTTTGCTCCAACTCGATTTGTCGGTATAGATACAGTTTTGGAGCGCAAACTTGCAGCGCTTCGTGAGTACGAGCAGGAAATGCGTCCATTCCCACATGCCCGATCCTGCGAAAATGTGCGTGCGCTGGCGGCTTTGCGAGGCGCGATGGTGGGAATATCAGCCGCCGAGGCATTCTCTGTATATCGACAGATCGAAGCCTAGGTGTTTAGTCCCGCTGTGGGATGGACTCGCATAGCTCGCCCGATACCACCGTATTGCGATGTTTTTCTCGTGACGACTGGATCCAAAGATGGAATGCCGGGTTTATTTCAGAGCGCCGCCATTTATGTCGTAAACGATAGACGCCCCATGCGGAAAACAACCCGTGACCCTCATTGAGACATCCATATTGAGCCCCAGCTCCGCCGAACTTTCCATTTGCGCAAAGTGGCGAGTGGAAGCTTTCAGCGACGTTCTCGTCCGCAGTGCTGATGCCGAGCGGGAGTCGCTGGAGGCCTTCACGCAAGATCAGACGGAACAGGTAGCCATTGTCGCCGGGCTTGATGGCGCACCCGCAGGGACTTGTCTTCTCGTTCGTTCTGAACTGGAGCCGCTGCACCAAATTTCTCCATGGCTTGCGGGTCTCTATGTTGCGCCAGAGCATTGTCGTCGAAATGTCGGACGAGCGCTCGTTGCGGCTATCGAAAAGCAGGCTGAGCTACGAGGGAAACGCCACCTCTATCTCTACACCCGCAGCGCCATGACCTATTACCAGCGGCTAGGGTGGCATACGCTTGAACAAATGGTCTGGAAAGGCCGTCCGACAGCCCTGATGGCGCGCGAACTCCCATGGGCTGGGGTTGGATCAGAGCACGAAAGCTGGTAACTCCTCCCGCTTCATTGCATCCCATGCAAGAACCGAAAGATCCTCTCGCCGATCTTAACACCACATGGCTGTTTGCCAGGATCATCTCAACAACGCTCGCGCCGTTGCGCCTTCTCTTGCCGTCAATTCTGACGACGCAAAAACAAGACCGACATCCTTCTAAACAACGCCTTTTTTAATAGAAGCGGAATAGCATTCAAAAAATGCGTCAGGATCGTTCAAGATCTCCATCTGCTCCGTTTTATAAAGTTGAAGCTCTGTGAAGGAATTCTGGAACGGGCTTCTTTTGCTTGAAATTTGCCCAAACCCACGTCCTTCGCGCGCGGGAAAGAGGAGCCGATAGTGAACAAGCAAGTGGATGCAATCGTTATTGGGGCCGGTGTCGCCGGGCTGTATCAAATTCATCAACTGCGCCGACAAGGGGTAGATGTCCAAGGGCTTGAAGCCGGATCGGATGTCGGGGGCACATGGTATTGGAACCGTTATCCGGGCTGCCGTTTTGATTCTGAAAGCTACATTTACCAATATCTTTTCGACGAGGATCTCTACAAGGGCTGGACCTGGAGCGAACGCTTCCCCGCCCAACCTGAAGTCGAGCGCTGGATGCACTATATTGCAGATCGTCTCGACGTTCGGGACAGTATCAATTTCGATAATCGCGTAACCAAAGCCGAATTCGACGAGAAAACCGGTCGCTGGACGGTCGAGACCAACCAGGGCGCTGTGTTTGATACGCAGTTTGTGATTGGCTGTACGGGTATGCTCTCAGCCCCGCTGACCGACAGGTTCAAGGGGCAGGACCGGTTCGAAGGCGCTATCGTACATACCGGGGTTTATCCCAGGGAAGGCATCAATTTTGCCGGCAAGCGAGTTGGCGTCATCGGCGTTGGCGCAACCGGAATCCAGGTGGTCCAGACCATCGCGCATTCGGTAGACGAACTGAAAGTATTCGTTCGCACACCGCAATATGTGCTGCCGATGAACAACCTCAAATATGGCCCTGACGACATCAAATGGTACAAAGGCCGCTTTGAAGAGCTAAAAACGACGCTGCCAAAAACCTTCACCGGGTTTGAATATGACTTTGAGGTCGACTGGGCCGATCTAACTTCGGATCAGCGGCTGGAACGGCTGGAGGAGATCTACGCCAACGGATCGCTGAAGCTTTGGCTGGCGTCGTTCTCCGAAATATTTTTCGAAGAGGACGTCAGCGCCGAGGTCTCAGAATTCGTCCGCAAAAAGATGGCGGATCGGCTGAAAGACCCCGAGCTGATTGACGCACTCGTCCCCAAGGATAGCGATTATTTCTTTGGCACGCATCGGGTTCCGCTGGAGACCAACTATCTCGAAACCTATCTCCTGCCACATGTCCACGCGATCAAAGTGCGCGAGAACCCAATAGCCGAAATTGTGCCTGAAGGTATCAAGCTGGAGGATGGCACCGTGCATAAGCTTGACGTTATCATTATGGCTGTGGGCTTCGATGCGGGCACGGGCGGCATGTCACGAAT
>JAHQVI010000118.1 GCA_019634405.1 Hyphomicrobiales bacterium | reverse complement strand
CTTCTGAAGCAGCCGCAATTCTCGCCGCTCCGCGTTGAGGAACAGGTCGCGGTCATCTATGCGGGTACGCGCGGCTATCTCGACAAACTTCCGGTTGGCGACGTGACGCGTTTCGAAGCCGAGTTCCTGTCCCATCTGAATGGAAATCACAAGGAAATGCTGAACGCCATTCGCGACAAGCAAAAACTCGACGACGAGCTTGAAGGCAAGCTGAAAGACGTGCTTGAAACCTTCACGAAGAGCTTTGCCTGAGGCTTCAGGAAAAACGAAAGCTGAAGCAGCAATAAGATTGGCGAGATAGCGAATGCCCAGCCTAA
Organism: Hyphomicrobiales bacterium; assembly: GCA_019634405.1. GTDB lineage: Bacteria > Pseudomonadota > Alphaproteobacteria > Rhizobiales > Rhodomicrobiaceae > JAHQVI01. The sequence continues at coordinate 6,836 of JAHQVI010000118.1, read as the reverse complement.
AGGACCTTCGAAACCGTATCAGCTCTGTCAAGGCGACGCGGAAGATTACCAAGGCCATGCAAATGGTGGCCGCGGCGAAACTGCGCCGCGCGCAGGAAGCCGCCATGGCCGCACGTCCCTATGCCGAACATATGGACTCCATTCTCGCCAATCTGAATTCGCGCCTGGGATCGCGCGAGGGGGCCTCGCCGCTTCTGGTTGGCACCGGTAAGGACGATACGCATCTGTTGATCGTCATGACGGCCGAACGCGGTCTTGCCGGCGCATTCAACACGAACATCGCCCGCCAGGCGCGCCAGAAGGTCAAGGACCTTCAGGCGCAGGGCAAGACCGTCAAGATCCTGTGTGTCGGCCGAAAGGGCGCCGATGTCCTGCGTCGCGAATTCCGCTCCCAGATTGTCGATGTGATCGACCTGCGCGCCGTACGCAAGATCGGCTATGGCGAGGCGCAGTCCATCTCGAAGCGTGTCCTGTCGATGTTCGAGAATGGCGAATTCGACGTGGCGACGATGTTCTTTTCGAATTTCAAGAACATCATCACGCAGGAGCCGACCGCGCTTCAGCTCATCCCGGCGCGTCTGCCCGAACAGGCCGCCGAGCAGGATGACGGCGTCAAGGCGGATTACGAATTCGAGCCCGAGGAAGAGGAAATTCTCTCCGATCTTCTGCCACGCAATATCGCTACGCAGATCTACCGCGCGCTGCTGGAAAACGGAGCCGGCTTCTACGCATCGCAGATGACGGCAATGGACAATGCGACGCGCAATGCCGGCGACATGATCGACAATCTGACATTGCGCTACAACCGCACGCGTCAGGCGCAGATCACCAAGGAACTGATCGAGATTATCTCCGGGGCCGAAGCGCTCTAGGATCGTAGACATATCGAACGAATGCGCGCGAGGCCGCGCCGAACACTCTCTGGAGACGACGGGATAGACCGATGGAAAAAGAAGCAACGATTGGCAAGGTAAGACAGGTAACCGGCGCTGTGGTCGACGTGCAATTCAACGGCCACCTTCCCGCGATTCTCAACGCGCTTGAAACGCAAAACCAGGGCAAGCGCCTCGTTCTCGAGGTTGCTCAGCATCTGGGCGAAAACACCGTCCGCACTATCGCGATGGACGCAACCGAAGGTCTGGTTCGCGGTCAGGACGTGATTGACACGGGCGACGTGATCGCGGTCCCGGTCGGCGAGGAAACGCTCGGCCGCATCATGAACGTGATCGGCGAGCCGATCGACGAAGCCGGGGCTATCTCGACAAACGCCAGCCGTCCGATCCACGCCCCTGCCCCGACATTTGTCGAGCAGTCCACGGAAGCCGAAATTCTCGTAACCGGCATCAAGGTTATCGACCTTCTCGCCCCTTACGCAAAGGGCGGCAAGATCGGCCTGTTCGGCGGCGCAGGCGTCGGCAAGACCGTTCTGATCCAGGAACTGATCAACAACGTTGCGAAAGCGCATGGCGGCTACTCGGTTTTCGCCGGCGTGGGCGAACGGACCCGCGAAGGCAACGACCTGTACTGGGAAATGATCGAATCGGATGTGAACAAAGATCCGAAAGCGAATGACGGCTCGACGAAGGGCTCCAAATGCGCGCTCATCTTCGGCCAGATGAACGAGCCTCCCGGCGCGCGCGCCCGCGTTGCTCTGTCCGGCCTCGCCGTTGCCGAGCATTTCCGCGATCAGGGCCAGGACGTTCTGCTGTTCGTCGACAATATTTTCCGCTTTACGCAGGCCGGTTCGGAAGTGTCAGCGCTTCTCGGCCGTATTCCGTCCGCTGTGGGCTACCAGCCGACGCTCGGCACGGATATGGGCGCGCTTCAGGAGCGGATCACCACGACGGACAAAGGCTCGATCACATCGGTGCAGGCCGTCTACGTTCCCGCTGACGACCTGACCGACCCCGCGCCTGCCTCGACTTTCGCTCACTTGGACGCAACGACCGTTCTGTCGCGCTCCATCGCGGAAAAAGGTATCTATCCGGCTGTTGACCCGCTCGACTCCACAAGCCGTATTCTGGAGCCGCGCGTTGTTGGCGAAGAACATTATCAGGTCGCCCGCCAGGTTCAGACGATCCTGCAGAAATACAAGTCGCTTCAGGACCTCATCGCGATCCTGGGCATGGACGAGTTGTCGGAAGAAGACAAGCTGACGGTCGCGCGCGCGCGCAAGATCGAACGCTTCCTGTCCCAGCCGTTCTTTGTCGCCCAGGTCTTCACCGGCAAGCCCGGCGTGCTCGTCAGCGTTGAAGATACGGTCAAAGGCTTCAAGGGCCTTTGCAATGGCGATTATGACCATCTTCCCGAACCGGCCTTCTACCTGGTCGGCACGATCGAGGAAGCCATCAAGAAAGCCGAAGATCTGGCAGCGGAAGCCGCGTAAGGAGAATGCCGGCAATGGCCAAAACATTCAAATTTTCGCTGGTATCGCCGGAAAAAGTGCTGGTTTCGGCAGATGTCGAAGAGGTTATCGTACCCGGCTCGGAGGGCGATTTCACCGTCCTCCCCTTACATGCACCCTTTATCTCGACTCTGCGTCCGGGGATTCTGCGCATTCCCGGCCTGGATGGCGACCAGAGCGAAGTCTACATCCGTGGCGGTCTGGCCGAAGTCAATGGCGAAAGCCTGACCGTTCTTGCCGAGAAAGCCGTCGCGCTGCCTGATTTCAAATCAGGCATTCTCTCCGATGAGATCAAAGCGCTCGAAGAAGATCAGGCGACGGCAATCGGCGAAGACGCCAAGATCAAGACCGCGGAAAGGCTGCAACAGCTGCGCACATTGGGCGATAACCTCAGTCTGAGCGTGTAGTTTGCACATGGGCGGGCCGCGTATGCCCGCTCATTTGTGTCCCCGATCCGCAGCACAGCATCGAGATCAACTCATAACCGCAAACAAAATTTTCAAAATTTCCTACATTGTCATAATAGTTTAAAGAGCAATATGTAAAATCTTAGTCAATAAGCTGGTAAAAACGCTCGTGACTCTTGGCGTCAATTGGGCTTCATATTTTAACATTTGTTAATTAAGTAGAAGCACCAAGTTTTCAAACACATTAGACAATTAAGTTGACCTCTGGCATCATGTGTTACCCTAGGGCAATTCATTGCCTTGTTCAAGTGGGTGATCCTAGCAAAAGGAGGTCTGTCATGGCTTTAGAGGCGCATGTTGAGGAGCTTTCAACAAAGCACCGCAACCTCGATAAACTGATACAGGAAGAAGAATCCCACCCCTCCGTAGACGATGCCCGAATCCACGAACTCAAGCGGCAAAAACTCTTACTTAAAGACCGTCTCGCAAAACTTCAAAACCCTCAATTTGATTCGCGTTAAGCTCAATCATTCGCTCTGCTAGCGCCGAGGGCTCTCCGCGGCGCCGTAGCGGTGCGCGCCATATCTCTCTCCCGCGCCAGCGCGTTGTGATCTTCGCGCATGGCGCATCGTTCATAACTTGCCCGCCCCTGCCCAATCGTCTAAGAACGCCCTAAAGACCTTGTGCGGTCCCGTTTCCGGCGGCTGCGTGAGCATTTTTAATATTCAGATGCGGTTTGGCTTTGCCGGTGGAGTATTTTCCATAGCGCAGCTACATGTGCGACGAATGCGGGCGCTGGCGTTATCTTTGGAAATGCCTCAACTCAACCTCGCTCATGTTCGCTGGAGCGGACGTTGATCGACCGGTAAGCCCGTACTGACAGCATTCGCGTCATCGTCTGGCGCGGCCGCCAGCCTGTTTGGCGAAGGAAAGAGAATGAGCGGGAAAAAGCGCGAAATACGTCCCAAACCACGCCTGCCGAAAGGCATGCGCGACATCGACGCGGCAGAGATCCGCGCGGTTGAGCAGATGCTCGGGACGATCCGGCAGGTCTATGAGAGCTATGGCTTTGAGCCGCTGGACACGCCGGCCTTCGAATATACCGATACGCTTGGCAAGTTCCTGCCCGATCAGGACCGCCCGAATGAGGGCGTGTTCTCGTTTCAGGACGAAGATGAGCAATGGCTTTCCCTGCGCTATGACCTGACTGCGCCGCTGGCGCGCTTTGTCGCCCAGAATTATGACGGCTTGCCCAAGCCCTTCCGCCGCTATCAGACCGGGCCGGTATGGCGGAATGAAAAGCCGGGACCGGGCCGCTTCCGCCAATTCACCCAGTTCGATGCCGATACGGTCGGCACCGACAATGTCGCCGCGGACGCCGAGCTGTGCATGCTCGCGGCCGACACCTACAAAGCGCTGGGCGTTCCGCGCGGCTCCTATACTATCCGCGTCAATAACCGCAAGATCCTCGACGGTATTATTGAAAGCGCCGGGATCGATCTGCGGGATGCGAATAATCACGCAAAACGTCTTACAATCATGCGCGCGATCGACAAGCTGGACCGCCTCGGACTGGGCGGCGTCGAACAGCTTCTCGGCGAGGGACGCAAGGATGAATCCGGTGATTATACGAAAGGCGCCGGCCTTGAAGCGGCACAGATCGCAAAGCTGATCGATTTCATTACGGCGGCGCGCGGCGATGGCGGGTCCGGCGCGATGACGCGCTCGGATGTTCTGAATGCGATCGAGACGCATCTCGGCGAAAGCGCGACCGGCCGGGATGGCCTTGACGAATTGCGCATCATGGATGAGTTGCTCAGCGCCGCCGGTATCGGTGCGGATCAGATTGCGTTCGAGCCTGCGATCGTCCGTGGTCTGGAATATTACACCGGCCCGGTTTTCGAAGCGGAGCTGACCTATTCGGACGGCGGGGACGCGCCAAGCCTCGGCTCGGTCGGAAGCGGAGGACGTTATGACGGGCTTGTCGCCCGCTTCAAGGGCGTTGAAGTCCCCGCAACCGGGTTTTCCGTTGGCGTATCAAGACTTTATGCGTCTTTGCAAAAGCTTGGTAAGTTGAATGCAGATCGCGCTTCGGCTCCGGCCATCATCCTTGTCATGGATAAAGAACGCACCGCCGATTACTACAAGATGGCGAGCACGCTTCGCGTGGCCGGCATCCGTGCGGAAATGTATCTCGGCACCTCGGGCATGAAGGCGCAGATGAAATATGCCGACAAGCGCGGCGCGCCTTGCGTGATCATTCAGGGCGGCGACGAGAAGGCGCGCGGCGAAGTTACGATCAAGGATATGATCCTCGGCGAGAAACTTTCGCAGGAGATCGCCGACAATCAGGAATGGCGCGAAGGCCAGCCGGCGCAGTTCTCCGTCAAGGAAGGCGAGCTTGTCGAAGCAGTGGCTTCCGTCATCGCCAGGCATGGCGGATCGAAGCCGGGCGCAGACAAATAGGCCGCTTTCGGGCCAGGCGGCCCCGGTCCGCCGCCCGGAAAGCGCGCAAAGACAGGGCGCGAGAGCATTTGTCGCGCACCTGTATGAACGGAAAATGCTCTAGATAAACCGGCGTTTAATCGATTACGGTTAAACGCAGGAAAATTGGTCTATTTTATAAAGGCAGGGCAATTGTCCGTGTCCGGTTGGACGCGTATTGCTCTGGACGGCAGGCGGAGCAATGACGGCGGAATCGGCGGTACAGTTCGAAGCCCTACAGGAAAAGGCGCAGCAGATCCTCCAGATCTTCGCCGCTGCGGGCTATGAGCGCGTCGCTCCGGCCTTTATTCAGCCTGCGGATATTTTTCTGAGCTGCATCGGCGAAGCACTCCGCAACCGGACCTATGTGTTTACCGATCCCGACGGACAGGAATTATGCCTGCGCCCGGACCTTACGATACCCGCCGCCCGCATTTACAAGGAACGCAACCCGACAGGCGGCGATATTGCGCGCTACTGCTACAATGGCGCAGCTTTCCGCTATCAACTTGTGCGCGGCGACATGATGCGCCCCCGCGAATTTCGCCAGACCGGTCTTGAATATTACGGCGCAAAAGATCCGGAAGCGGCGGAAGTCGAAGTGCTGTCTCTGATTCTCGACGCGACGCGCCGTTCGGGACTGACCGGCTTTCAGATCCGTACCGGCGATCTCGGCCTCTTCTGCGACCTCCTGAACGCGCTACCGCTCCCGCAGCGCTGGCGCGAGAGGTTGATCCATCATTTCTGGCGACCGGGCACGTTCTCGGAGGCCCTGCAAAGGCTGGCGCGCGGTCCGGCAACGCTTGCAGACGCCAAGGTCGCAGAACTTGCCACCTCGCTCGATCCTGCTGACCGGCTGGCCGCCGAACATCAAATCGCGGAGTTTCTTGACCGTGAAAACATCTCCATGTTTGGCGCGCGCAATATTGGCGAGATCGCGGAAAGGCTGCTCTCAGCCGCTGCCGATATGCGCGAAGCCCCGCTGCAAGGCAGTATCATTGCGCTGATCGAAAGCTATCTGAGCATCTCGGGCCCGCCCTCGAAGGCTCTTGAGGCCATCGAGGCATTGACGAAAGAAGCCGGGCTTTCGCTCGATCGCGCGCTCGTTGCCTGCCACAAGCGGCACAAGCTGATGCGCGAGGCGGATATTAACCTCGACAGCATCATCTTCGACGCTGATTTTGGCCGCGATCTTGAATATTATTCCGGCTTCGTGTTTCAGCTCGAAATAGCCGGGCAAGGCAAATCCGGCAATATTGCGGGCGGCGGACGTTATGACGGCCTGTTGCGGAGCATTGGCGCGAATTATGACATTCCCGCCGTCGGTTCCGCTATCCACACCGAGCGTCTGCTCGCCGCAACCGGGGGAGCGCGCAGATGACCAACGGTAAACTCATTCTCGGCGTGCCGTCCAAGGGCCGCCTGATGGAACAGACGGCGCACGCTTTCGCCAATTTCGGTCTCGCATACGAAAAGATCGGCCATGAACGCGGCTATCAGGGCGTCGTGCCCGGCGTGCCGGATATCGAGGTCGCCTTTTT
>JAHQVI010000117.1 GCA_019634405.1 Hyphomicrobiales bacterium | reverse complement strand
GGATCGCGGTCGGGTAGCTCCAATTGGCTGTCGGAACCATGAGGTTAAGCCTTCTTCAAATGGTAGGATTTCGGGCGGGTAACGCTGTGATAGCCGAGGGCGGACAGCGAAGCCCCGCGCCCGGTATTCTTGCAGCCGGTCCAGCACAGCGCCGGATCCAGATAATCGCAACGATTCATGAATATGGTGCCGGTTTCGATCTGCGCGCCGATGGCGTCGGCGGCTTCGGCGTCCTGCGTCCAGAGCGACGCGGTTAGTCCGAAATCGCTGTCATTCATCAGGCGTATAGCTTCCTCATCGGATGAAACCGGCATGATGCCGACGACCGGACCGAAACTTTCCTCCCGCATCACCCGCATGGAGTGGTTGACATCGACAAGGATCTGCGGCGCAAGATAGGCCGTATTCCCTGTATCCGCCGGAAACATCGCTGAATTGATCAAGGGCTTTGCGCCAGCCGCGACCGCTTCGGCGACCTGCCCGCGCACATCCTCAGCGAAGCGCAGATGCGCCATCGGACCGAGCGTCGTTTCTTCTTCAAGCGGATTGCCGAGCTTGTAACCCTCAACGATGGTTTTAGCCTTTTCGACAAATGCGTCGAACAAGGTCTCATGCACATAGATGCGCTCGATCCCGCAACAGCACTGGCCGGTATTATACATCGCGCCATCCATCAACCCGGCCGCAGCAGCATCCAGGTCGGCGTCGGCGCGAACATAGCCGGGATCCTTGCCGCCAAGTTCGAGGCCAATGCCGGTGAACGTTCCCGCCGCGGCCTGCTCGATAGCCTTGCCGCCACCGACCGAGCCGGTGAAATTGATGAAACCGAAGCTGCGATTGCGGATCAGTTCGCTTGTCGAGGCGTGATCGAGAAAAAGATTTGTAAACAGACCGTCCGGAAGCCCCCCGTCCGCGAACGCCCGCGCCAGCCGCTCTCCGGCCAGCAATGTCTGCGTTGCGCCCTTGAAAGCGACGGCGTTACCGGCGATCAAGGCCGGCATGATCGAATTGATCGCCGTCATATAAGGGTAGTTCCAGGGCGCAATGGTAAATACGATCCCCACCGGCTCGCGCTTGAGTATGCGGCGGAAGCGATCGCTATTTTCGATTTCTTGCGGCGCAAGCGTTTCCCTGGCGATGGACGCCATATAGGACGTGCGCTCTTTGACACCGCCGATTTCGCCGCCATAGCGCACCGGCCGCCCCATCTGCCAGGCAAGCTCCGGCACGACGACCTCATTCATGGCTTCGAGCGCTGCGATTCCCTTGGTGACGATCTCGGCGCGCTCGGCGATGCTGCGCCGGGCCCAGTCCTTTTGCGCCGTTTGCGCCTTTTTCAGAAGCGCGGCGATCTCCGCTGGCGATTGCGTTTCCCGCTCGGTGTATACGCTGCCATTCACGGGCGAAATGCAAGTGAGTTTGCTCATTATATTATCCGTATGCGTTAGCCTATCAGGCTCTCTCAAAGCCGCGCCGGACTTCCCAATCGGTGACGCGGCGGTCATATTCTTCCTGTTCCCATTCAGCCGCGCGAACATAGTGATTGATCACGTCGTCGCCGAAGGCTGCGCGCAGCATTTCCGAGGCGTTCAATTCCACGGCCGCCATCCGCAGCGTTGACGGGATCTCGCGAACGCCCGCGCCGCCATAGGCGTCACCGACGAATTCCGGTTCAAGCTCCATCTGCTTCTCGATCCCGTCGATCCCTGCCGCGATCATGGCCGCATAAGCCAGATAGGGATTGAGATCCGCCCCGCCGACGCGGCATTCAATGCGCACGGCCTTGCTGTCCGCACCGCAGACGCGATAGCCCGCCGTGCGGTTATCCATGCTCCACACCGCCTTGGTCGGCGCGAAAGTTCCGGCCTGAAATCGCTTGTAAGAGTTGATATAGGGCGCGAGGAAACAGGTTATGCCGCTCGCATGGCGGAGCAGCCCGGCCACGTAATGGCGCATCAGCTTCGACATGCCATGCGGCGCGCCCGGATCATGGAACAGCGGACGGCCATCCGACAGGCTCTGCAGCGACTGATGAATATGGCAGGAATTTCCGGCTGCGTCATAATCCCACTTGGCCATAAAGGTGATCGACTTGCCCTTGCTCCAAGCAATTTCCTTGCAGCCATTCTTGGTGATCACATGATCGTCCGCCGAGATCAGCGCCGCGTCATACTGGACATTGATCTCCTCCTGTCCCGCCGACGCTTCGCCCTTTGAATTCTCGACCGGAACGCCAGCACCATAGAGGCCGTTGCGGATGGCGCGCATCACATCTTCCTCCTTCGTCGTCTGGAAGATATGGTAGTCCTCATTATAATCGCTGATCAGCCGCATGCCGCGATAGCTCATATCGCGGACCTCGTCGAAACTGTTGCTGAACAGGAAGAATTCCAGCTCCGAGGCGGTCATCGCCTTCATGCCCATCGCTTCAAGACGCGCAATCTGCTTTTTGAGAACTGCGCGGGGCGAATGCGGAACGTCGGCATGCGTCCGATGATCGAGCACATCGCAAAGCACGAGCGCCGTGCCTTCAAGCCAGGGGATAAGCCGCAAGGTCGCGAGGTCCGGCTTCATCGTGTAGTCGCCATAACCCTTGGACCAGCTTGTCGATGCGTAGCCGTCAACGGTCCACATCTCCAAATCCGTGGCCAGCAGATAGTTGCAGCTATGGGTTTCCTCCCAGCCGCTCTTGAGAAAATGCTGCGCATGGAAGCGTTTGCCCATCAGCCGGCCCTGCATATCGACCTGGCAGACAAGGACCGTGTCGATCGAGCCGTCCGCCACATATTGTTTCAGCTCTTCCATCGAAAGATTGCCCGGCATGGCAAAACCCCATTCTGATTTTTGATGCGTCGTCGCCCCTTGGCTTTTGCGAAAGGGCTGTCTGGCCTTCGATCTGTCATCCGGGGGCGGGTGGAGCCTGCGCTTTCCGGCATGACATGAGAGCAGGGCGCAAGCAGATATCAATCCGCCTGCGCCCTGTTTTGTCAGCTATAGCGATAGGGGCGTCCGGCCTTGTCCATCGCGGCATTGTATTCCTTGATGATCTTGACGATCTTCGCCTGGACTTCGCCTTCCTTGGCGATTTCGTCCCAGAACTCGCGCGCCTTGGCTTCGACAGTGGCCCATTCCTCGTCCGGGATGGTCGTCAGCTTCATCTTCTCGCCGTCGACGCGCAGCTTGGCTTCGCCGCCCCAATACCAGTGCTGGCGGTAATAGTGCGAGCTGTCCATGCTGAGCTTGAACAGTTCTTTCAGATTTTCCGGAAGCTCTTCCCACTTGTCCTTATTGGCGAAGTAGGACCCGCACCACGCGCCCGAGATATTGTTGGTCAGGAAATAGTCGGTGACGTCCGCCCAGCCGACCGTATAGTCCTCGGTGATGCCTGACCACGCGATGCCGTCAAGCTCGCCGGTCTGCACGGCAACCTCGATATCTTCCCATGGCAGCGTCACCGGTATCACGCCAAACTGCGTAAGGAAGCGGCCCGCCGTCGGGAAGGTGAACACACGCTTGCCCTGAAGATCGGCAAGCGAATTGATCGGCTCCTTGGTCGCAAAATGACACGGGTCCCATGCGCCGGCGGACAGCCATTTCACGCCGACCTTGTCATATTCCTCTTCCCAGATCTTGCCGAGACCCCACTGGTTGAACAATACCGGGACGTCAAGGCTATAGCGGCATGCGAAGGGGAAGTAACCGCCAAAACCGCGAACAGCCGTCGGCGAAGCCATGGAATCGTCATCGGACTGAACGGCGTCGATCGTACCAGCCTGAACCGCCTGGAAAAGTTCGCCGGTCGGGACGAGCTGATCGGCAAAGTAAAGCTCGATTTCCATCTGGTCGCCTGCAACCTTGTTGAAAGCGTCGATGGATGGCTTGATTACGTGCTCCGCAAGAGCGGGACCCGCATATGTCTGCAAGCGCCACTTGATTTTTGCCTGTCCGAGCACTGCCGGAGCAGCCAGTGTCGACGCGCCGACAACAGCGCCCGTCAAACCAGCATTCTTGAGAAATTGCCTTCTGTTACTCTTCGTCATTTCTATCCTCCGTCGGTGTTTAGTCCGATGCCAGTGTTTCTCTATACCCCCTGATCAATCCCGGTTTTCCGGTTGTCGTTTTCTCCCTCTACTTTCCGTAAACATATTCAGGCAGCCACAGAGCGATCTGCGGGAAGACCATGACGAGCAGGAGCCCAAGGATCATCACCAGCACGAACGGCGTGATGGAGCGGTAAATGTCGCCGAGCGAGATTTCCGGCGGGGCCATAGCGCGCATGAGAAACAGGTTGTAGCCGAAGGGCGGCGTCATATAAGCGATCTGGCAGGTAATCGTGTAGAGCACGCCATACCAGATCAGGTCGAAACCAAGCGCTCCAACCAACGGCACGTAAAGCGGCGCGACGATTACCAGCATCGCCGTATCGTCGAGAAAGGTGCCCATCAGCAGATAGGACAACTGCATCAGGATCAGGATTTCCCATGGGCCGAGACCAAGATTTTCGCGGAACAGCCCGTCAATCGCACGCACCGCGCCAAGCCCATCGAACACAGCGCCGAAGCCGAGCGCGGCAAGAATGATCCACAGAAACATGCAGGAAATAGCCAGCGTGTTCCGGATCGTGGTCTCGAACACCCGCCATGTCAGGCGGCGCTTCAATGCGGCGGCCAGCGTTGCGGAAATCGCTCCGATAGCTGAGCTTTCGACAAGGCTGGTCCAGCCATTGACGAACGGGATCATCATCGAAAAGAAAATCCCGAGCGGCAGGAGTCCGGCCAGCAGCAGACGGTATTTCTCCGCTTTCGGCACATTGCGCTCTTCCGCCGGAAGGGCGGGGCCAAGATGCGGCTGCATTCTGCAGCGAATGACGACATAGAGGACAAACAGCGTCGCCATCATCAGGCCGGGGAACACGCCGGCAAGCCAAAGCTGGCCAACCGGCTGGCGCGCGATCATGGCGTATAGCACCAGCACAACGGAGGGCGGCACGAGAATGCCCAACGACGAACCGGCCTGAATGACGCCGGTCACCATCTGCTTGTCATAACCGCGCCTGAGCAGTTCCGGCAACGCGATGGTCGCCCCGATGGCCATGCCGGCGACGGAGAGCCCGTTAATCGCCGAGATCAGCACCATCAGCCCGATCGTGCCGATCGCCAGCCCGCCATTGATTGGCCCCATCCAGACGTGGAACATCCTGTAAAGATCGTCCGCAATGCGGGATTCCGACAGGATGTAGCCCATGAAAATGAACATTGGCAGCGTCAGCAGCGGATACCATTTCATCACTTTCATGGCCGCGGAGAAGGCGATATTCGATCCGCCCGTGCCCCAAAGCGTGAGCGCCGCCACGACCGCGACGAAACCGATCGCTGCAAAAACGCGCTGTCCCGTCATGAGCATCAACATCATGGACGAGAACATCAATATCGCGATCAGCTCATAGGACATTAAAGCTCAGCTCCACGGATTCTGGCGACGTCCTTGAAAAATTCAGCAATCGCCTGCAACAGCATCAGCAAGATGCCGAAACACATGATGATCTTGATTGGCGCCATATAGGGACGCCATGCCGAATAGCTGCGCTCGCCATATTGGAGCGCATAGCTCGTGCTCTCGAAGCCGCCATAGAGCAGCACGCCAAGATAGAAAATCAGCGCAAAGACGCTGAACGCATCGACCCACGCCTTCTGCCGGGGCGTCCAGCTTCCGTAGATAAGATCCATACGGACATTCGAACCGAGCTGCAGTGAGTATGCACCGCCAAGAAGGTAATAGGCCGTAAGTGTGAACTGGGCCATTTCCAGCGTCCAAAGCGATGGCAGCAGAAAGGTCTTGGAAAAAGACGACCACAGAAGGATCCCCATCATCACCAGAACCAGATACATGGCAATCCGGCCTATGCCCCGATTGAACGCCTCGACATAACGGACATAAGCTCTAATCGCTCGGGGCATCGTTACCTCCCGCACCACCGGGCATTGAATTTTCCGCAAGCACGCTGTTCAACGCCTGAGCGAGAATGTTCGACAACGTCTGCGCAATTGCCGTCTGCTCGCTCTCGCTGGTTATCAGATCGTTGCGAACCTCGATCATCACATTGGGCAGACCGCGGGGAACGGCGTGCTTCTGCAGGGTATGTGTCACGCCGTCTGTGGGGCCATAGGGTTGATTGCGTTCCGTTTTCAGCGAGGTATATCGCGGCGCACGCGCCAGAACGGCATCGGCAAGGCGGCTGTCCAGATCGTGGAGGACGCCAAGCTGCACTTCGCGTTCCTGACCGTGATAGACGGGCGTGAAGCTATGGATCGCGATCAGAACGGAGGTCCGCGCATTTTCCGAACGCTCGTCAAGCAATGCGGCAAGTCTTGAATGATAGGGCTCATAGATCGCTTCAACCCTCGCCTGCCGCGCAGCCTGACTCAGACCGCGATTGCCGGGAACATCATATATTTCGCTGGTTTCGCGGATTGCTTCAGGAGAGTCCGGCGGGCGATTTACGTCATATACCAGGCGGGAAAATCCGGCGCGAAACAGCGGGGCATCGAGCAATCGCGCCATTTCCAGCGCAATCCCGTAAGCGCCCGGATCCCATGCAGCATGGCTTTCAAGAGCGGTTTCGCTGAGCCCCAGCGCGTCAAGCGAGGCGGGGATCGCGTTGCTGGCGTGATCGCAAACGATCAGAAACGGCCCAGTCCCGCCCGTATTTTCAACGAGTACGGCGGAGCCTTCCCGCTCATCAAGCAGCAATGGATTGGCGCGAACTGTCACACGGTATCCTCTCTCAGTCTGAAAAGAATTGTACAGACTGCCCAGCTCTGTCAATTTCCTTTCTTAAACGATTTGTCGCATGCGTCTTATACAAACGTCTAAGGCGGGTAAATATCGGGTTTCAAAGGAATGACGCCAGTGGCTGTAAACCGGAAAACCATCTCGGAAATCGTCCAGGAGCGTTTCGAAACACTTACTCGCGCGGAGAGACAGCTGGCTAACTCGCTGCTCGAAAACTATCCGGTTTCAGGATTGGCGAGTATCACAGCCGTCGCAAAGAAGGCCGATGTCTCGACCCCGACCGTTGCGAGAATGGTGCAGAAACTGGGCTTCAAGGGCTTTCCCGAGTTTCAGGGCGCCTTACGCGCCGAGCTGGAAGCAAAAATATCCAACCCGATCGTCAAGCATGATCTGTGGACTCAAAATGCACCTGACACACATGTTCTGAACCGCTTTGCGGATTCCGTCGTTCAGAACTTGCATCAGACGCTGGCCCAGATCGACCCCGAAACATTTGACAAGGCTTGCGACCTGCTTGGTGACCCGAACCGGTCGGTCTTCATCGCCGGCGGGCGAATTACGCGAACACTCGCCGATTATCTCTTTAGCCTTATGAGGATGGTTCGCCCGAAAGTCACGCTGGTGCGGTCCGGGGCGAGCGCATGGCCGGATTTCCTGCTTGATGTGAAAGCGGACGATATGCTCGTCATGTTCGATATTCGCCGCTACGAAAATCACATATTGCGGCTTGCCGAAATTGCGGAAGAAAAGGACGTCCGGATCGTGCTCCTCACCGATCAATGGGGCTCGCCCATCCAGAAGCACGCAACACACTGCTTCAATTGCCGCATTGAAGCGCCGTCAGCGTGGGATTCCATTGCGGCCATGCTTGTATTGATCGAAACGATGGTCGCGCAGATCCAGTCCACGACCTGGGAGAGCACTTATGAGCGCATGAAGGACCTTGAAGGTATGTTCGACCGCACGGGCCTGTTCCGCAAATTCAAGTGACGCGCCGTTTTGCGCCCCGCCATGGACAACCGGGGCGAGACAGAGGACATAGCCGTCTCGCATGGAGTCAGATGCGAGCGCTGCGCCTCCGGTCGCATTGTGTTGCGAATCTCTTAATGCGCTGAGGCCGTCTCAAGCGCTTCAGCGATGTCGCCGACAACGGATGAAACCAGCGCTTCATCATCGCATTCAGCCATCACGCGAATGACCGGCTCCGTGCCCGATGGCCGTATGAGAAGGCGGCCATGCTTGCCAAGGCGCGCGATGTTCTTCTCGATCACGGATTTGACGCCTGCATCCTCCAGCGGCTTGCCGCCATTGGTCGCCACATTCTTCAGAAGTTGCGGGACCGGCGCGAAACGCTTGCAGACTTCGCTGACGGGCTTTCCGCTGGTCACGACAACGGCAAGAATCTGCAGAGCCGTAACGAGACCGTCGCCGGTTGTGGTATGATCCGTCATGACGATATGACCGGATTGCTCGCCTCCGAGATTGTAGCCTTCCGCACGCATCCGCTCGACGACATAGCGGTCGCCAACCTGCGTGCGCAACAGCTCAAGCCCCTGCGATTCAAGGAAGCGCTCCAACCCGAGATTGGACATGACTGTCGCCACGACACCGCCGCCGACAAGGCGGCCATCGGCTTTCCAGGATTCGGCGATTGCAGCCAGAAGCTGGTCGCCATCAATGATCGTTCCGTTTTCATCGACGATGATAACGCGATCCGCATCGCCATCCAGCGCAATCCCGATATCCGCGCCGGCCTGACGCACCTTGCGGCACAGCGCGTCCGGCGAGGTCGAGCCACAATTGAGATTGATGTTGAAACCATCCGGCGTGACGCCCAGCACGGTGACGTCTGCGCCCAGCTCCCACAAGGATTGCGGCGCAACACGATAGCCAGCGCCATTTGCACAATCGATCACAACCTTGAGCCCATCAAGGCGAATGGACCGGTCAAGCGTCCGCTTGGCATATTCAATATAACGCTCGAAGGAACCCTCGACGCGTTTGGCGCGTCCCATCTCATCGGGAGCAACCAGAAGAGGCGTGGTGTCACCGCCTAGCAGCGCTTCGATTTCATTCTCGATTTCGTCAGAAAGCTTGAAGCCGTCACGCCCGAAAATCTTGATGCCATTGTCATAATAAGGGTTGTGCGATGCGGAAATCATAACGCCGAGATCGGCGCGCAGCGAACGGGTCAGCATGGCGACGGCGGGCGTTGGCATCGGGCCGAGCAGAAACACATCGATGCCAGCAGAGGTAAAGCCGGACATCATCGCAGATTCAAGCGCATAGCCGGACAAACGTGTATCCTTGCCGATAACCGCGCGATGGCGATGATTGCCATTCTTGAATATCTGTCCGGCAGCCATGCCGACTTTCATGGCCATCTCGGCCGTCATGGCGCCGCTATTCGCTTTGCCTCGTATGCCATCCGTACCGAACAATGTTCCAGACATGAATTCTCCCTGTACTACGCCAGTCCCGGGCCAGTTAAATTATGAAACTTCACAAACATTGGAAAGCTAAGCCGCAATCAACGCCAATAGGCATTGCGATTTATCTTGAATGTATACAATGCAATGATTTTCCATTAGCTTTTCTGTATCCCGGACGTAGCATTTCAGCGACTGACTATCAAAATAAAATCTTGTATCACTTCGTTACAGCGGCTCGCCAACACGTTAACGCATGCACGGTGTCACGCACATCATGAACGCGGAATATCTGAACGCCCTGGGCCGCGCCCGCCAACGCCAAGCCAATGCTTCCCGCACTTCGTTTTTTCGGATCGCTCTCTCCGGTCAACGCGCCAATCAAGCGTTTGCGCGAAACGCCGAGCAGAACCGTAA
This sequence comes from Hyphomicrobiales bacterium, assembly GCA_019634405.1. GTDB lineage: Bacteria > Pseudomonadota > Alphaproteobacteria > Rhizobiales > Rhodomicrobiaceae > JAHQVI01. The sequence goes on along the minus strand of JAHQVI010000117.1, from coordinate 968 downwards.
CGCCAAGCCCGTGCAACAATCCAAGACCGGACAGCAATGCAAGATTATGCTCAAGGGTCTTGCCAAAGCCAATGCCGGGATCGACGATGATCTTGTCACGCGCGATCCCCGCGCCAACTGCCGCCTCAATGCGCGCCTCCAGATAGTCATATACTTCGAGCAGGACATCATCATAGGACGGTGCATCCTGCATCGAACGCGGATCGCCCTGAGCGTGCATCAATATAACGGGCGCGTTCGAAGCGGCGGTGGCAGACAGGGCGTGCTCGTCATAGGTGAGAGCGGAAACATCGTTGATAATTGCCGCTCCCGCCTGGGTAGCAGCGGTCATAACCGCTGATTTTCGCGTGTCGATCGATATTGGACAGCCAAATTGACGCGCCGACCGGATCACAGGCATTACACGCCGCAATTCTTCGGCGTCGTCAACAGGAGCCGCGCCGGGACGGGTCGACTCACCTCCGATATCGATAAGATCTGCGCCTGCATCGACAAGATGCGCAATATGAGCGGTGGAGCGGTCCGTTACATTGAATTCTCCGCCATCGGAAAAACTATCCGGCGTCACGTTGACAACGCCCATGATGCGCGGGCGGTCCATCGAGAGACCAACGATTGGCGTTCGTGACGCGCCGATGCGTGAGACAGTCTCGGCAAAAGCGGTTTCGTCGCTTGCAAGCAGATCTTGCGCCGTAACGAAGCGGCGGCTGTTGCTTTGAGGCGTCCCTTCAATCACCTCAAACAAGGTGCAGGCGGCCGGACCGCCAGCGATCGGAATGGCATGTTGACCGATAATCGCCTGACTGGCGGCAGCGCCCCAAATGAACGCAGCCGGTCGCAAATACAATTGGTCACCCATCCCTCTACCTATGCTGTCTCATAAGACGATCAGCGGAAAGGTGACGCAAATAGCCTGATACAGCAAGCACAACAATGGTCGTCGACTAACTGGCTTCCCGCTTGCCCCG
>JAHQVI010000116.1 GCA_019634405.1 Hyphomicrobiales bacterium | reverse complement strand
CAAGGATAATGGCCGTCTCGAACTTGTGCCGATCGGAACATGGTCGGCGCGTTTTGCGGAAGGCGCGCGCTGTACGATATTCTCCGAAGCGGGCACCTATCGCGGCTCGATCCTGCCGCTGAAATCCTCCGGTCATACTTTCAACGACGAAATTGATACGCAGCCGGTGGGTTGGGCGTATGTCGAGGTTCGCGTCGATGCGCGGGCCAGGCGCCAGCGCGAAACGGAAAGGCTTGGCATCGAAGTTGGCGATTTTGTCGCCATTGATCCGCAGACCGAATTTATGGATAATGGCTTCATCGTCTCACGGCATCTCGACAACAAGGCGGGCGCCGCCGTTTTGCTGGCGACGATCAAATCGCTTCAGGATTACAGGCCGGGACTGCCGGTCGATACCTATTTCATGTTCACGATTGCTGAGGAAGTGGGAACTGGCGCGTCATCGGTGATCCATCCCGATATTGCTTCGATCGTTTCGGTCGATAATGGCACCACGGCTCCGGGGCAGAACTCAACCGAATTCGGCGTTACCATCTGCATGGCCGATCAAAGCGGTCCGTTCGATTACCATCTGACGAAGAAGCTGGTTGACCTCTGCAAGGAGAATGAGATCCGCTATCAGAAGGACATTTTCCGCTTTTACCGCTCGGACTCCGCCGCAGCCGAGGTTGCCGGGCATGATGTGCGCACATCGCTGATCGCATTCGGCATTGACAGCTCCCATGGGTATGAGCGCATTCACATGCATTCGCTGCGGTCTCTGGCCGAACTGGTCTCCTCCTATGTCATAAGCCCGGTGATGATCCGGCGCGATGCTGATGAAATCAGTGGTATTTCCGGCTTTACCACACAGCCAATGGATGAAGCCCCTGCCGGCGTATCGGACGCTGCGCCCAAAAATAACGCCGCCAACGATAAATAAGCGCTTTTGAAATAGGGGCGGCGTCGATCGGGCCGCGCCGCCCTGTCGCTGAGCGCGCTTAAGTCGAAGCTGTCAACGCCTGTTCAAGATCGGCGATGATATCGTCCTTGTTTTCGAGCCCGACGGACAGACGCACGACATCGTCGCCCGCGCCGGCCGCCGCGCGCTGCTCCGCAGTGAGCTGACGGTGCGTCGTCGAGGCGGGGTGGATGATCAGGCTGCGCACATCGCCGATATTGGCTAGATGCGAGAACAGGTTGACTTTCGAGACCAGCTTGACGCCTGCATCATACCCGCCCTTCAGACCGAAGGTGAAGACTGCGCCTGCGCCTTTCGGGCAGATCTTTGCGACCAGCGGATTGAATCTGTTGCTTGGCAATCCTGCATAATTCACCCATTCCACCTCGGGGCGCGCTTCGAGCCATTTTGCGACAGCCAGGGCATTTTCACAGTGACGCTCCATGCGCAGAGACAGCGTCTCGATCCCGGTCATGATCAGGAACGAATTCATCGGTGAGATCGCCGCGCCAAGGTCACGCAACGCCAGCACGCGAGTTGCAATGGCGAAAGCGAAATTACCAAATGTCTCGCCGAGCACCATGCCATGATAGGATTCGCACGGCTCCGACAGGGTTGGATATCTGCCCGACGCCATCCAGTCAAAGGTTCCGCAATCGACGATCACGCCGCCGATGGAATTGCCGTGGCCGCCAAGAAATTTGGTCATGGAGTGCACGATGATGTCCGCGCCATGCTCTTTCGGGCGGCACAGATAGGGCGAGGCCAGCGTATTGTCCACGATCAGCGGCACGCCGGCATTCTTCGCGATCGTGGAGATCGCCTGAATGTCGACAATAACGCCACCCGGATTGGCGATGGATTCAATGAAGATCGCTTTTGTTTTCGGCGTGATTGCGCGCTGGAAGCTTTCCGGATCCGTGCTGTCGGCCCAGTTGACATGCCAGTCGAATTTCTTGAAGGCGTGATTGAACTGGTTGATCGAGCCGCCATAAAGCTGCTTGCCCGCGACGAACTCGTCGCCCGGTTCGAGCAACGTGTGGAACGCCATGAGTTGCGCGGCGTGGCCCGATGCGACCGCAAGCGCGGCCGTGCCGCCCTCAAGGGCTGCAACCCGCTCTTCGAGCGCGGCCTGCGTCGGATTCATAATGCGCGTATAGATGTTGCCAAACGCTTCCAGATTGAAAAGCGATGCAGCATGTTCAGCATTGTCAAACACATAGGCTGTCGTCTGATAGATTGGCGTTACGCGCGCGCCGGTTGACGGATCGGGTTGGTTCCCGGCGTGGATGGCAAGTGTTTCGAATGCGGGTTGGCGCTCTACCGACATGGCATATCTCCCTGAATGCACCGGGACACCGGCGTGTCTCCTCAATATTATTGCGGTCATGCAATCCGGAAGAAGGAAACAGTTTCTAATTTTCGACGCAAGAAGTTTGTTGAAACGTCTTGTATTTTAATAGTTGCTCAGCGTTTCTTTTTTGGCTTCTTTTCAGGCTTGGGTGGTAAAGCGTCAACGAAAGATCGGGCCAGAGCAATCCACTCGCCAAGTATGGGATCAGGGCAAACCTCGTGATCGACAAAGACCCGGCCGCGCATAACGCGTCCTCCCATTTCCATGGGAACTGCTCCGTTGCGCTGAAGGGCTTTGTCTTGATTGTCCTTGCCTATGCGGAACATGAAGCGGCGGCCTTCGCTCTTGGAACAGTTCGCCCCGCAGATCATATGGCCGTTTCGCATGAAGCATACGCCTCCCATCATGCGCTGTTCCTTTATGCCATCAAGATGGACTAGCGCATGTCTGAGCCTGTCCGTCAGTTCGGGGTCGTAAGCCATGATCCGGTCCGTACATTGACAAAATCAACCAATTAGTTGATTAAATGCAGTTGAAAGCGACAGTCAACCCAAATGTTAAACGTCAAGGAGCCGTGTTGAGTAATCTGGATGCAACCTTTTCCGCGCTCGCGGATCCGACGCGCCGCGCCATTATCGCGAGGCTGGCTGAGGGAGAACTCGCGCTTTCAAAGCTCGCAGAGCCGTTCGACATGTCGCTTACTGCGGTATCGAAGCATGTGGGCGTGCTCTCGGATGCAGGGCTTGTCGAGGTGGACAAGCGCGGCCGTACCCGTCACTGTCGGTTGCGTGCCGAGCAGATGCAGGATGCGTTTGAATGGCTGAACGGCTATCAGCAATTCTGGCACGATCAGTTTGATGCGCTCGCTCGGCATCTGGCGCCAACGGGACAGGGAGACAAGGCATGAATTTTCTGCGCTCCGCGCCGGGGGAAGAGCCGTTGGTTCTCGAAACAATGTTCAAGGCGACGCCGGAGCGTGTCTTTCGGGCCTGGACGGAGCCGGAGGAAGTCAAGGCGTGGTTCGGTTTGCGTGAAAATGAGGTAACCAAGGCCGAAATTGATCTTCGGGTCGGCGGCACGTGGCGTTTTCATCTGCGCAGCGAAGGCGGCAATGACGTGTTTTTCGAGGGGCAGTACTTCGCTATCGAACCCTCGCAGAAGCTGGTTTTCAGCTGGAGCCACGTCATACAGTCGGGAGATGGCCGGCGCGATGCGAGCGTGGCGTCGCAGGTAACGGTGACGTTTGAACAGGTCGGCAGCGCGACGCGTATTCATCTGCAGCATGAAGCGCTCAGCAGCGACGGCGCAAGGATCAAAGTGAGCAGCGGCTGGATATCATCTTTCGAAAAACTGAACGCGCTGTTTTCAGTCTGACCCGGCGCTCGCCGCTTTGCGGTCCGGCTTAGGGAAATAGGACGGGAATTGCTGGCGGAGTTATTCCGCCGCCAGCTTGACATATGTGCCCTGAGCAACCGGACAACGCTCCCAAAGGTTCGTCAGTGCGGAAGCAAGCCAATCCATATGCTCATTCGTATGATATGGCGTCGGCGTCAGGCGAATGCGTTCGGTGCCTTTGGATACGGTCGGATAGTTGATCGGTTGAACGTAGATCCCGTATTGATCGAGCAATAAATCCGTGACGGTCTTGCAATGCACGGGATCGCCCACCAGCACCGGCACGATATGACTTGGATTATCCATGACCGGTAAACCGCATCCCAGCAGCTTTTCCTTCAGCGTCCGGGCGCGTTCAATTTCACTGACCTTCAGGTGACGGATCGACGCCAGAGCGCCAGCCGCCACTGCGGGAGCGAGCGAGGTGGTGAAGATAAAGCCAGGGGAGTAGGAGCGGATCGCGTCGCAGCACGCTTTCGTCGCGGCGATATAACCTCCCATCACCCCGAAGCCCTTGGCGAGCGTTCCATTAATAATGTCGATGCGATCCATCAGCCCTTCGCGTTCGGCGATGCCGCCGCCGCGCGGTCCATACATGCCGACAGCATGGACCTCGTCCAGATAGGTCATCGCATTGTATTTCACCGCCAGATCGCAGATTTCTTTCATTGGCGCAATGTGGCCATCCATCGAATACACGCTTTCAAACGCGATAATTTTCGGTGTGTCCTTGGGATACTCGCTCAGCAACTCTTCAAGATGGGCGATGTCATTGTGCCGCCAGATGCGTTTCTCGCCCTGACCATGACGAATGCCTGCAATCATCGAGGCGTGATTCTTCTCATCGGAGAAAATCACCAGGCCCGGTATCAGCTTTACGAGCGTTGAAAGTGTCGCGTCATTGGCGATATAGGCGGATGTAAACAGGAGCGCGGCTTCCTTGCCATGCAGCTCAGCCAGTTCGTGCTCAAGTTCGACATGGTAATGCGTAGTGCCGGAAATGTTGCGCGTGCCGCCGGAGCCTGCGCCAACCGAATCAATCGCCTCGTGCATCGCGGCGCGAACGGCAGGATGCTGGCTCATGCCAAGATAATCGTTGGAGCACCAGACCGTGACCGGGCGCGAACCGCCATTGCTCTGGGGACCGGATTGCGGAAAATGATCAGCCTGTGGGTAGGCGCCACAGCGACGCTTTAGATCGGCGAAGACACGATAACGGCCTTCCGCATGAATTTGGCCGATGCGCTCTTCGAAAATCTTATTGTAGTCCATGCGTGCCCTCCGGTGCGTCGATCGGGAAATCCCGCTACCCAGGAATTTTGATCCAAGTGATAATGAGCAGCGTGATTCACCGCCGCTATGACCTGTATCAACTGTTTATCGTTCAATTTAGAGGGAATCTAATGAATTTATGAAGGTTTTTCTACGGCGGATTGTCGCCAGGAATGCGGCAAAGGGGGGGCGTCGTCGTTTTGGGGGCGTAAAGCGTTAAGAAAACGAGGGCCACGCTCATATGCTGTTTACTTGGTTGATTTTGCCGAATATTCGAGATAGCGAGTTCCCGGATAGCTGATTTTAGTCTTTTCCGTGGGAGGATCCATGACTTTTGAAGAAGCGCTCGCCCTTCAGCCGCAATGGGTTCAGCTCTGGGTGATGTTCATGTCGATCGTGCTTATCGGTTCGGTCGTTATGTTGTTGATCTCCAAAGCGACGCGGCGGGATGCGTTGATTGTCTTCCTGGCCAATGTCCCGAACGTATTATTGATTCAATGGCTGTATGATCAGCTCGGCTATGTCCGGCTTCTGGGTCTTCCCCATGTTTTATTTTGGACACCGCTCGTGTTTTACCTGTTTATGCGTCTCAAAAATCACGAAATCGTAACGCCTTTTCGACAAGTCATATGGCTTTTACTGATAACTATTACAGTATCTCTTGTTTTCGATTATGACGATGTTGCACGTTAT
>JAHQVI010000115.1 GCA_019634405.1 Hyphomicrobiales bacterium | reverse complement strand
GTCTTGCGCATAGCATCGCTGTGCTGCGGACCGCCCATGCCGCTCTCAAGGCGACAGCTCCCTATGTCGCGGCGTCCGCCATATTTGCGCCTGTTCCCGTTCGCGGGAGACGAGTCCCGGCTTTCCGGTCCTACAGTCTGGCGCTGGCCGCCAATGGTCTCCGCGAGCCTGTTGCAAGACCCATCACTCTTGCTCAGGCAAGCTTGCGGCCAGCGCGGACCGCCAAACGCAAAATACGGGCAAAGGGGCAGTCCGAACGCAATAGCTTTAGGGCGCGCATAAGACTCCGCATGCGGAGTGTTTTTGCGGCAGGATCTGCCGCCGGTTCGGCAATAGCGGCGAAAAACTCAGCGCCGGCGGCCGCCCCGGCCAGTAAGAAAACCGCAGAGAAAATACCGGCACGTCAACAGAAGGGATTGCTTCGCCTTTTCACTCCGTCGAAGACGGCTGCAAAATCCGCTAAAGACGCCAAGACGCAGCCCCGCAAGACCAGGGTGGGGCGCGAAACGGTTAAAGCGGCGAAAAGGGCCGCGCCCGCAACGGCTCTGTCATCCCCGGTTCACCTTGACGCCGAAACGCGGGAACAGCCGAAGAATGCCGCCAAACCGTCCGGCCGCCGAAAGAAACCACAGATTGACACGCCGGTTGACAAGCCTGTTTCGAAGGCCGGGCCGCCGTCGAAAACTGACGAACGATCCGCAAAACTGCTAGCGGACATCCCTGCCCAAATGGTGGAGAAGGCGGACCGCACAGCGAAAGTGCCTGCATCTTTATCCATTGAGGCGAAAAAGGCGAATGGCGGGGACACCCGATCCAAGCCGGGCGGGCCAGCGAGAGATGCGTCTCCTTCAGACGAGGCTGAGATCGTAACACAGGCGATCGCAGGCATTTCAGACCGTCCGGCCTTATCGGAACCAGACGTTGCTGCCCAAGCTCCCGGGAAGAAGACCTCATTCCTTGGCCGGTTGTTTGGCGCAGCCAGGTCATCGAGCACTGTGCAAAACGATCAGCTTACGGATGATTTGGTTGCCGATTTGCGTAGTTTCCACAATGAGGCCGATCGCGCTACCGACCTTGACGCCGGAATTTTCGAAGAGCCGATAGGGGCGACCGTCAGCCTGCGGGACAAGTTGTCAAGTCTTGAGCGGACCGATGATTCGAAACTGTTTGATCAGGCAATCGGCGACGATGATACGGAACAGGAGATTGCACCAACGCCAATTGATGATGACGGCGCTGCGGAGCGTCAGGATGCGAACGATTTCGCCCCGTTGACGCAGAGCTTGATGGAGCTGCAAAGCAATATTCAGCCTCCCGCGCCGCAGATCAAGGCTTTCCCATGGCTGCGCCATTAGCGCGTCAGGCCTTGACCAGCGTCCACTTTTCGGTCCGATGCTGAGGCGGGCAGGGCGCGCGCCCGCTACGCCGGATAACGCCAGATCTTGCAGGCGATACTGGCGAGCCAGTTCTGGCGGGTCTTGATTTCGTCAGCCGTCCATTTCGCCGAGCTCAGCACGCGCTGCGTAATCTCAAGGCAATCGCCGGCATAGACCTTTTTCTTGCGATCAAAATCCGTATTGCCAAGCTCTTCATTCAGCTTTTTGGAAATCAGCGTCATGTTGCCCAGGCGATAGACATATTTGTCGGCGCCGCCGGGATATTCCCGCCTGTCAATGTGCCAGGAATTCTCGAAGCGCTTCGGTAAAATATGCTCCACATCGGTTGCCTTCGGGTCGGCCTGCGTGCGCATGGACGGGTTGGGCAAGAGAAAATCGTTGATCTTGAGCAAGATATAGCGCGATTGCGCATTGGACCGGATGCTCTTGCGTGAAAAGGCCGAGTGGAACTGATTATCCTGCGGATAAAGCGCGGCAAGATGCTTCCGGAACAGCGCGTCCACATCGACCTCGCCGGACCGGCGGATTTCCTGCGCAATCCGCACGAAAGGCGTCAGCAGGTTTGAAGGGCTCAGATTGCAGATCGTCGTATAGCGAACGGTGAAGTTTACCAGCATTGCCGCAAGATCGGCGAAACTGCGCTTGTCGCAATTGATCGCGGCCATAAGAACGATAAAGACCTGTTCGATGCGCAGCGTTTCGATGGCTCCGATCTGTTCGCGCAGTAGGGGCTGCTGATTATGCGGAAAGGTCGACCAGAGCGAGTGCTCTTTCGAGCAGAGCGCGGCATAGGATCTTGCGCTTTGATAGAGGTTGGCCGCGTAGTCCACAGCGTCCTGCGGCGTCGTCATCGCGCCCTTGATATCGGAGTAGATGCCACGTTCGCTGATGGCGCCCATGGTCGAGAGCCAGTGATGACGGACAAACTTGATGAGGCGTTCAACGCCAAGTTCGTGTTCCATCACTTCCCAATTGCCCTGCGTTTCGCCGAGCCGCTCCATCGAGATCGAAAGCAGATGGTTTTTCAGGAGGTCAGCCTCGGACAGTTCAAGGCCGCGGTCATTGAGCGTCTCGAATAGCGCAAAGGCGTTGTAATCATCCTTTACGTCGATGCGGATGACGAAAATCGACGTATTCAGCGCGTTGATGATGGTATTGGCCAGCGTTTCAAGATCGGGATCGGTGCTGACGTATTTGCCGATCATTTCGTACATGTAGCAGAAGCAGTCAGCCAGCAACCTGTTGGAGGGCGCGCGCGCTTCGTCATCCGCCAGCCGGCGCATCTCCTCGACCGGGCGGTGATTGAAGATGTGACCGTCGTAGAAATCCTTGTTGGTCCGGTTGAGTATGAGCGAAGGCGCAAAGAGCTGATGCCGGTAATCAGATTTCAGCAGGAAATCCTGTTCAATCATTGCGGCGAGTTTTGTCTTGCCGCTATTGCGCAGGTGGCTTCGCAGCGCAGCGATCAGGACGGACGTCGTAATCAGCCGCTGCTGACCGTCAATGACGACAAGCTCAGGCGCCTGGCTATTGTTTATGACAATCGAGCCAAGAAAATATTCGCGGGCCGCGCCATTGAAGGTTTTCGAAATATCAGTCCAGAAATCGCTGAACTGCATCTTCTCCCACGAATAATTGCGCTGATATGGCGGAACGATATAAGTATCGCCGGAGCGCAACATGCTTCCCAGAGACGTGACATGGCTGGTAATCGAAGTGGTCATAACGCGGTCTACAGATCAATCATTCACGTAAATAGTTATTACCATTTGGACAAATGAAGGCCAGTGACAAATTTATTTGGCTATTTTTTTTACAATTGAAAAACAGACTGTGTGATCATCGCATAGCTTCTGGCGGCTTTCCCCCGGGATATAGAGTTGAATTTGACACTTTTACGGTCTGCTGTCCGTAAAAAGACACGGTGTCACAATTCCGTGTCGCGCGGCCGTCGCGGCGTGAATTTGAGAAAACGCGCCGCCTCCATGACCGAAACGGCCGCGGAATCAGCTCACGCCGAAGCCTGTCTCATGCGAATGGTCGTGCTTTCAGCCGTCGTGAAGCGGATCAGCTGCTGCTGAATTGGGCCTGTGCAATGATTGCAAGCGCGCGCAGCGCCTGATGCGGCATGTCGGCGGCAAGCACATAGCGGCGCTCATTGGCGGTCCAGCTCATGGTGTTGACTTTGCCAAAACGTCCCGGAGCCAGCGCCACGTCGAGCCCGCCCTTGCTGACATAAAGGGCAATGAGTGACTCGCGCCGTCCGGCAAAGATGATCTGCATGATACGATTGCCGCGATAGGTCAGCATTTGTCCGCGAAGGAAATCGAGTTCCTGTTCGCGGAAATCCGGCATTTTCAAGCCACTGAAATGTTGCGCGACCTGAAATGCGACCATCTCGGGATTGGTTTGGCTATCAGGACTGACAAGCAGGCTTTCCTTGGTAAAAAAGGAATGAAACTCGGCAATATCGCCCGGCCAGTTGGACGGCGGCATCTGCACGATTTCTTTCACCGGGCGGTCGGCGAGCATGTCTGTCGCGTAGGCGGCCATCAGGCCGATGCCAAGGCCCGTGGCAACGAGCAGTCCTGCGGTCAACAGCTTGCCTGCGACGAATTTAGGTTTGGCCTTGCGGGACTTTGCTGCGGCTTTCTTGGCGTGCGCTGTGCTGCTGGAGCCTTCGCGCAGGAGGGCGCCGAACGTGTCGAGAAACTGGGTCTGGGTTTGCTGGAACCCCGTTACGCGCTGTGCAACCTCCGGATCGTCGCGCAGGAGCTGGGCAACGATCGCAGCTTGAGGACGGTCGAGTTGCCCGTCAACATAGGCTAGGAGGAGCTGGTCGCTAAGCGTCATGCGGCGCGTTCCTGTTGACGGGCGGTTTTTTCGTAAGGAAAGGGCTGCGGTTCGCTCTGCTGGGAGGAAGAAGCCGGCGCTGTGGAGATGGCTGTATGGGCGGCGACAAGCGAAGAAATGACATCTGAGACAGAAATATCAAAAATTTCAGCGGCTTCGTCATAGGAGAGCCGTTCACCATAGACCAGATGCAAAAGCGCGCGCTGTTGCGGTTCGAGCCGGCTGAGCTTCATGGCGAAACGGGCGGACGGGCCGCCGTCATCCATACGGCTGACGGGCTGAAACAGGCGCGGGTCGCTCTGAGCGCTATGAGCGTTCCTTGCACTTAATTTTTTTGTCCAAATCTGGCGCATCTGCATGAGGGTCCATATTGAGACGGGCGTATGTCCCCGCTCCCGGTCGATATTCGCCAATGCGTAGGACCGCGTTGCGGCAAGCAGAACCATCCCGGCATTTTGAGATCCGGCCAGTGCAAGCGCGAAGGCTTTCAGGCGCGGCATCATAAGGCCGACTTCAGACTGCGACTGCGAATTACGCTCAGCGATGTGACTCATGGCTCCATTACTCATCCGGCAACACGTGTGAAAAGAATTCTGCTACCATCCATTGCAGAAAATGGTTTACACACCGTGAACAACGAGGGCGAAATGGGACGAAATTCGCCATATTTTGAGAAAGGTCAATTTTGCAATGGCGGCACAGCGTCATTGTCTGGTGCATTGAATAATACAATAATAATTAAGATCGCCGACTGTGCTTTTTATGCATCTATTGAGCCAGTGAAGGTTTGCGAATGACGGCTTTCGGTGGCTCTCATCCGTCATAAACATGTAAATGGTCCCCGATTAGTGGAGTCGGAATGCTTACCGAACTTGAAGCACAGCAATTTGCGCGATCGCGATCACGCATTGTGGTAGATATTGCGGGGCTGGCGACCGCAGTTCCAAAATATAAACTGGGTCAGGAAGACGCGGTTGAGCGAGCAAGCAGGATATTTCCGCAATATGCGCGCCGCACCGGTCTTTTTGCAAATACCGGTGTCGAAACCCGCTACACGGTTGAACCAACCGAGTGGTATCTGGAGCCGCGTTCATGGGAAGAGCGCACCGAATCGTTCCAGCGCAATGCGCTTGATCTGCTTGAGGATGTTGCAGCGCGTGCCATCGCCGCCGCCGGCCTTGAGCCGGGTGATATCGATGCGATCGTCACCAACACGATTACCGGCCTTGCAATTCCAAGCCTTGATGCGCGTTTGATGAATCGGATGCCATTTCGGTCCGATGTCGAGCGTCTTCCCATTTTCGGCCTCGGATGCGGGGGCGGCGTCGCCGGACTTGCGCGGGCCGCGCGGATGGCGCGGGCCTGTGCGAAACACACGGTTCTGTTCATGACCGTCGATCTGTGTTCGCTATGTCTGCGAACGGCCGACCCGAGCCTGGCCATGTTCGTCTCCAGCGCATTGTTTAGCGACGGTGCAGCGGCTGTGGTTCTGCGCAGCGGTCAGGAACATGAAATCACGCCCGGTATGGCAAGTCAGGGGCGTGTCGTCACGAGCGGTGAACATTTCTGGGGAAATACGGAACACATCATGGGCTGGGACATTCGCAATGACGGGTTTGGCGTCGTGCTAAGTCCTGATCTCCCGGAGCTCATGCAGGGGAATCTCGGCCAGGCGCTTGAAGGCTTTCTGGATCGCGAGGGGCTGACGATTGACGATTTCGACGGGTTTCTCTTCCATCCGGGTGGAGCGAAAGTCCTTCAGACAGTCCAGACGATCCTGAATCTGGATCGCGGCGGACTTGCGCACTCCTGGGACGTCTTGCGCGATTACGGCAATATGTCGTCGGCAACCGCGATGTTCGTGCTACAAAGCGCTATCAAGAGCGGGGCGCGAGGACGGCATCTGCTTGCCGCCTTCGGTCCAGGCTTCAGCGCATATTTCGTTATTCTCGATCTTTAGGCCGTAATCGGTTTACGGCCATTTCACCTCGGGCGGCATCGATGAGAGGATGCTGTCCACATTGCCGCCGGTCTTCAGGCCGAAGATTGTCCCACGGTCGTAAAGCAGGTTGAATTCGACATAGCGTCCACGGCGGATGAGCTGCTCCTCGCGCATGTCGTCCGTCCATGTGAGCGTCATGTTTCGGCGCACGATCTCGGGATACACGTTCAGGAAAGCGCGGCCGACATCCTGAGTGAAGGCGAAGTCAGCCTCCCAGTCGTCTGAATTGTGGTGGTCATAAAAAATGCCGCCTATGCCGCGTGGTTCGTTGCGATGCGGCAGAAAGAAATAGTCGTCGCACCACTTCTTGTAGCGTTCGTAATCGGCAACGGCGTGTTGTTCGCACGGCTCGCGCATTGCTTCGTGGAAGGCGATCGAATCGGGATCATCCTGTGTGCGGCGGGCGTTGAGAACGGGCGTCAGATCCGCGCCGCCGCCGAACCACCATTTGGTCGTGATCACGAAACGCGTATTCATGTGCACGGTCGGTACGTTTGGATTTCGCGGGTGGATAATCAGCGAAATGCCCGAGGCCCAGAAGCGGGGGTCGTCTTCCGCACCTTGAATCTGCGAACGAAACTGCTCTGAAAATTCGCCATGCACGGTTGAGATGTGAACGCCAGCCTTCTCGAAAAGCCGGCCATGCAACAGCGCCATGGTTCCGCCGCCGCCATCGCTGCCATCCGGCCCGGTGCGCTTCCACGGCTTGCGCTCGAATCGTCCGGGCTCCATTTCGGCGAGCGGGCCGTGATCGGCTTCGGTCTCCAGCGTTTCAAGCGCAGCGATGATGCTGCCCTGCAGTTCGGCGAACCAGTTTCTGGCCTTGTCGCGATATTCGTCCAGCTCGGGAGCGTGGGCTGCGCCGGATTTCAAGATAGGCTTATTCATTATCGTCTCCAATCAGACCGGGCGTTCAGCGAAATGGCCTGTTTGTCTAAGAGCTTCCCCTAATACCATCGCAGCCGACATTGCGACATTGATCGAGCGCATGTTTTTCGACATCGGGATCATCAGCCTTTCATCGGCTGCGTCATGCACGTTGACGGGGACCCCGCTGCTCTCGCGTCCGAGCAATAAACAATCGGTTGCGGTGAAATTAAACCCGCAATATGGCAATTCAGCTTTTGTGGTGAGTAGAATCAATCGCTCCCGGCGGCGGTGCGTTTCGGCTTGGAATGCCTCGAATGAGGCATGGCGAGATATGTTCACGTGATTTAGATAATCAAGCCCGGCTCTGCGCAAGGAGCGATCGGACATATCAAATCCCGCCGGGGCGATGATATCGCATTCCACGTTCAGGCAGGCTGCAAGGCGTAAAATGGTTCCGGTATTCTGGGGAATATCGGGTTGATAGAGGGCAATGCGCATAGGCTTAACTTTTCTGCGATATCCCGGATACAACACCGACGGAATTGCGCGGTTTTGTCGTCTTTCTCAAGCTGGACATGGCCTCATGAAAAATGCCATATGTCGCGTAGTCAATAATAGAAGCATTCTTATCTGCTCATTACAGAAAAACTTTGCCCATCAGCAGGAAGCGTGTAAGCAACCGCTGATATCGGGTAAGAATCAGGGGACAAGCGAATATGGCCTCCACAACGGATGATCCGGTAACAAGGCGTGACTTTATTCATGTTGCAGCGACCGCATTTGCCGGGGTTGGCGCGGCGGCTATGCTCTGGCCGCTGGTCGACCAGATGAACCCTGATGCAACGGCGCTGTCGCTTGCAAGCATCGAGGTCGATCTATCGCCAATCGATACCGGTCAGGCTATCACCGTGATGTGGCGCGGAAAGCCGATCTTTATCCGCAATCGTACGCCGGAAGAAGTCGAAGCGGCCAAGGCCGTGCAGATGGACGAGCTGAAGGACCCGGTTGCGCGGATACTTGGCGAAACAGTCCAGGAGCCGGCAACCGATGAAGCGCTGACCAAATCCGGTTATGAGCAGTGGCTCGTGGCCGTTGGCATCTGCACGCATCTCGGCTGCATTCCCAAAGGCCAGAGAATTGGCGATGAACGCGGGCCGTTCGGCGGCTGGTTCTGTCCCTGCCATGGTTCGGCCTACGATACGGCAGGCCGTATCCGACTGGGCCCGGCTCCGACGAATCTTGAAGTCCCGCCTTATGAGTTCCTGTCTGACACTCGTATTCGAATCGGCTAATCCAAGAGATAAAAAATCATGGCGCATCAATCAACATATGAGCCGAAAACGGCCTTTACGCGCTGGATGGACAGTCGGCTGCCCGTCATCCGCATGGCGTATGACAATTTGCTGGATTTTCCGACCCCGCGTAACCTCAATTACATGTGGACGTTCGGAGGCATCCTGGCCTTCTGTCTGTTCGTACAGATCGTGACCGGCATCGTTCTGGCGATGCACTATGCCGCCGATACCTCCGTTGCGTTCGACTCGATCGAGCATCTGATGCGTAACGTGAATTATGGCTGGCTGATTCGCTATACGCATGCCGTCGGCGCCTCGATGTTCTTCTTTGCCGTATATTTGCATATTTTCCGCGGCCTCTATTACGGCTCCTACAAGCCGCCGCGCGAGATTCTCTGGATCCTCGGCGTGCTGATCTTCCTTGCGATGATGGCGACGGCGTTTATGGGTTATTCGCTGGTCTGGGGCCAGATGAGCTTCTGGGCCGTGACCGTGATCACCAACCTGTTCTCCTCGCTGGATTCTGTTGTCAGCGGGCTCGGTACGGGCATCGTTCAGTGGATCTGGGGCGGTTTTGCCGTCAATGACGCAACGCTTAACCGTTTGTTCAGCCTGCATTATCTGCTGCCATTCGTGATTGCCGGACTTGTCGGTCTCCATATCTGGGCGCTGCATGTCACCGGTAACAACAACCCGACCGGCGTGCCTCTGCGCGATCCGAAGACGGAAGCGCTGCCGTTCCATCCGTATTTTACGGCTAAGGACGGGTTCGCGATTGCGGTGTTCGGGCTGATCTTCGCCTATTTCGTCTTTTACATGCCGAACTATCTCGGCCATGCGGATAATTACGTCGAAGCAAACCCGCTGCAGACGCCGCCGCACATCGTACCTGAATGGTATTTCCTGCCCTTCTACGCGATCCTGCGCGCCATACCGTCGAAGCTTGGCGGCGTGATTGCGATGTTCGGCGCGATTGTCGTGCTGTTCTTCATTCCATGGCTGGATACGGCGCGCGAGCGGTCAACGCGCTACCGACCGATTTACAAATATTTCTTCTGGCTGCTGGTCGTGACCTGTCTGGCGCTCGGCTATCTCGGCGCAAAGCCGCCTGAAGGCGGGTATCTGGTGGCTGGACGGATCTTCACGGCCTATTATTTCATCCACTTCCTGATCGTTATGCCGGTGATTGGCATCATCGAGACGCCGAAGTCGCGACCGCAATCAATAGCCGACTCCATCCTGGGTGGCGGCAACTCTTCGCAGCCAGCTGTTGCAGCGGCTGAGAAACGCTAGATCGAGGGCGAAATGAGCAAGATACTATCCATGCGCAATTTCCGCACCTCCACTCTGGGCGCTGCCTTGTTGTTGGTAACGGCTTATGCAAGCCCGTCATTCGCCGCGGGTGAAGCCGTCGAAATTCCCCGGCAGGAGTGGACCTTTAGTGGCATGACCGGCTATTTCGACAAAGCCCAGCTTCGTCGTGGCTATCAGGTCTATCAGAATGTATGCGCCGTCTGCCACGGCATGCGCCAGCTTTACTACCGCAACCTGTCTGAGCCGGGTGGACCGGAATTCTCCGATGCGCGCGTAAAAGATATTGCATCACAAGCACAGGTCACTGACGGGCCGGACGATAATGGTGAGATGTTCACCCGTTCGGGCACGCCGGCCGACAAATTCGTGCTGCCTTATCCGAATGAAAAGGCGGCCGCGGCGGCTATGGGCGGCGCAGTCCCGCCCGATCTGTCGCTGATGGCCAAGGCGCGCGCGCCCGCGCATGCGCATGCCTGGTACACAGAGCCCTATTTCTGGATGGTCGATATCGTGACTGGCTATCAGGAAGGCGGCGCTGACTACCTCTATGCGCTGTTGACCGGCTATGCGGATGAGCCGCCTGCGGGCATCGATGTTCTGCCTGGCCTTTATTACAACGAGGCTTTTCCGGGCCACCAGATCGCCATGCCCTCTCCATTGGCGGATGGGTTCATTACCTATGAAGACGGAACTGAGGAAACGGTTGCAAACTACTCGAAGGATGTAACGGCCTTCATGATGTGGGCGGCCGAGCCAAAGCTTGAAGAACGCAAGAAGATGGGCCTGACGGTTATGATCTATCTCGGCATCTTCGCGATCCTGATGTATCTGTCCAAGCGCGCGCTGTGGCGCAAGGTTCCGCATTAGATTGCAGCGAAGAGCGCTTTCACTCAGATTGCAAACCCCGCTCGCGCGGGGTTTTTTCTTGTGCAGGGTAAACCATTCTTCAATAGCGGGCAGAATTGATGGTGAACAGATTCTGGAGTCCGGCCGTGGAAAGCCTCTTGCCCTACATACCGGGAGAACAGCCGCGGGATGCATCATTTATCAAGCTCAACACTAATGAAAACCCTTATGGAGCGTCTCCCCTTGCGCTTGAGGCGATAAGGTCGGCCGCCAGTGACGATTTAAGGCTCTATCCGGACCCGGCAGGGGCATCTCTGAAGCGAGCGATCGCCACTCGGATGAATCTCACTATGGACCATGTTTTCATTGGCAATGGTTCTGATGAGGTTCTGGCGCATGCGTTCAATGCGTTTTTCCGCGGGAAGGGCGCGGTCTTACTTGCGGATATTATCTATAGTTTCTATCGGACTTACTGCAGCCTTTATGAACTGCCCTTCCGCCAAATCGCTCTGGACGAGCGCTTTCGCTGTAATCCAGAGGACTATTGCGGCGCTTGTGGCGTCGTCGTTATCGCCAACCCGAATGCTCCAACCGGTATCGCGATGTCTTTGCGGGACATCGAACAGATTTTACTCCAGAACCGGGATGTCGTCGTTTTGGTTGATGAGGCCTATGTCGATTTTGGTGCGCAGAGCGCAATCGAACTTGTCCCGACCCATGAAAACCTTCTCGTGACGCAGACCTTCTCGAAGTCGCGAAGTCTTGCAGGTTTACGTGTTGGTTTTGCGGTCGGACAACCGCATCTGATCGAAGCGCTTGAGCGGATCAAGAACAGCTTCAATTGTTATCCGCTCGGACGCCTTGCGCTTGAGGGCGCAGTTGCGGCATGGGCGGATCAAGGCTGGTTCGATAAAACCCGGCGGCAGGTCATGGTTGATCGCGATCGGATGACCGGCAGACTGCGCGCTCAGGGATTTGACGTTTTGCCGTCCAGTGCGAATTTCGTCTGCGTCACGCATAATGCCATTCTCGCAGGTGATCTGAACGCTGGCCTCCGGTTACGCGGCATAGTTGTGCGCCACTTTGATCAGGCGCGCATTGGAAACTGGTTGAGGATCTCTATCGGCGCGCAGGACCAATGCGACCGCCTGTTGGAAGCAACAGAAAGTATCGTTGAAGCCTGTGCCGGGTGGTAAGAGTCGGTCGGAAAGTTTGATGAAGAAAATCTCAGAAATCGCTTTTGTATAAGGGCAGGATACGTATTGTGAAGGGCACAGTCAGGATTATTGCGGAAGGCAGGGTATGACAAAAGCGGTGTTGGGAATATTGGGCGGCTCGGGGCTTTATGATTTGCCCGGTCTGGAAAATCGGCGGCAGGAAGCCATGTCGACCCCCTGGGGAGAACCGTCGAGCGATCTTCATTATGGCGAGATTGCCGGGCTGCCGATCGTCTTCCTTCCGCGTCACGGCAAGGGCCACACGCTGCCGCCTTCGGCGATCAATTACCGCGCCAATATCGACGCCCTGAAACGCGCCGGCGTCACGGATCTGATCTCCGTTTCCGCTTGCGGTTCGTTCCGCGAGCATTTGCCGCCGGGTCATTTCGTGCTGGTCGACCAGTTCATAGACCGGACATTTGCCCGCGAGAAAAGTTTCTTCGGCCCGGGCTGCGTCGCGCATGTCGCGATGGCCGACCCCGTCAGCCCCGGCCTGCATGAAAAGATCGAGGCCGCGGCCAAGGCGGAGGGCATCGACTATCAGCGCGGCGGAACTTATCTGGCGATGGAAGGGCCGCAATTCTCCACCCGCGCGGAATCCTTCCTCTACCGGCAATGGGGCTGCGACGTGATCGGGATGACCAACATGCCCGAGGCCAAACTCGCGCGCGAGGCGGAAATCTGTTACGCGACGGTCGCGATGGTCACCGATTTCGATTGCTGGCATGACGATCACACCGATGTTGACATTACTGAGATCATTCGCATCATGACGGAGAATTCCGGCAAAGCGGCGCGCCTGATTTCGCATCTGGCGCAGGATTTTCCGCGTGAGCACGAACCCTGTCCGCTCGGTTCGGACAAGGCGCTGGAATTCGCCATCATCACGGCGCCAGAAGCACGCGATCCGGACCTTGTCGCCAAACTCGATGCGGTCGCCGGTCGCGTCCTCAACAGGCAGGCCTGAACGGCGTAAATGGAGCAGACCAATGGGATTGCGTGTCGATCTTGATCTGAAGAGCCTTGTGCGCACGGTACCGGATTACCCCAAGCCGGGCATTATGTTCCGCGATGTGACGACCCTTCTAAAGGATGCCTCGGGGTTCAAGTCATGCGTCGAGCGGCTGGCTGAGCCATTCCGAACCGCCGGGGTTGACGCTGTCATCGGAATTGAAGCGCGCGGTTTCATATTGGGTGGTGCGGTGGCTGATCGGCTTGGAACCGGCTTTGTTCCGTTCCGCAAAAAGGGCAAGCTGCCCTGGTCAACGGTCGGGCAGGACTACGAGCTTGAATATGGAACCGACACGATCGAGGTTCATGAGGACGGGATTGGCGCGGGGGAGCGCATCCTTATCGTTGATGATCTAATCGCAACGGGGGGAACGGCCGAGGCTGCGATCAAGCTGGTTGAGCGCATGAATGGGGTGACGGTCGGCGCCGCCTTTGTTATTGACCTGCCCGATCTGGGCGGCGCAAAGAAAATCCAGCAGATGGGCGTCCCATGCTACTCGCTGATCGCCTTTGAGGGGCATTGATCGATGGAAGCAGTGGCCGGGCTAAAAAACGCGGGATGATGACGTGTAAATCTGTGCATTTGGGGCTGGAACTGCGCGTATGGTTTTGCTATATGCTTGTGACACACGAATGTTGATATTGTTCCTCGGTAGCTCAGTGGTAGAGCAATCGGCTGTTAACCGATCGGTCGCTGGTTCGAATCCGGCCCGGGGAGCCAAATATTCCTGCCTTTGCAGGAATTTATCCAAAATCAGATAATATCAGACAGTTCGAATCCGCTTTTTCGTCTCTTTTGCGCAAGAGATATTACCGGCGCGCTCACCACACTACCTGAAAAGAAAACAGATCGACCTTCTTCAGGGAGGCCGGGATGACAAAGGCTGCGCGCTCCTATCCCCCTCCAGTATCGCTACGTCTGTCTGACGACGAGCGAAT
>JAHQVI010000114.1 GCA_019634405.1 Hyphomicrobiales bacterium | reverse complement strand
GATCCCGTAGCAGACAATGGTCGGTTTTGTCGTCGTTGAAGGAAATTCGAAGTCGCGCCTGGCGGCACCGCGCGTCACCTGCACATAAACCGCGCCATGCTTTACCTTGTTGCGCCGGGCGGCCTCTCGCATGACCAAGCCAAGAGCCCTGCGGCTCATGGGGGCTTCGATCCGCAACTCATTCAGGGACCTGTGCAGCCGATCAATATGGCGGCGCTCATCGATCAAACGTCCGTCCCGAACTTCGCAGACCTCGTAAACGCCATCGGCGAATTGAAAGCCACGATCCTCAACATGCACGCCAGCGCCTGCATAAGGGTGATAAACACCGTCGACATAAACCACACGCGTCATTCAGTTTGGCCTATTGCTTACAAGAAACCGGCGGGCGCATGAATGCTTCCGCCGGATTTGGTATAACCAGAGAGTGCAATGCATGCACTATTTCATTCATAAAGTACCTAGTGGCGCGCTTCTGTATTGCTCCTGTCGCTGGAATTAACCCCAAGCGCACGCAGTTTCCTGTGCAGAGCCGAGCGTTCCATACCGACAAACTCCGCCGTCCGGGAAATATTTCCGCCAAAACGGTTGATCTGGGCCATCAGATATTCGCGCTCGAAGATCTCGCGTGCGTCGCGCAAGGGCAGCGACATGAGATGCTCTCCGCCCGAGCCATTGGGCGATAAGGGAACATTGGAGCTTATGTCGTCCGGCAGCATGCTGGCGGTGATGACGGTATCCGTTTCACCGCTGGTCATGATCATCAGCCGCTCGACGACGTTACGAAGCTGGCGCACATTGCCGGCCCATTCATGCGACTGGAGAACAGCCATCGCATCGTCACCGATCCGGCGCAGCGGAAGGCCGGTGGCCAACGATATCTGATTGACGAAATGCTCCACGAGTTCGGGAATGTCCTCGCGCCGGTCGCCGAGCGAGGGGACCTTAAGCGGTACGACATTGAGGCGGTGATAGAGATCGGTGCGGAAGCGTCCGGCCGCCATTTCACGTTCAAGGTCGCGGCTCGTCGACGTGATCACACGCACATCCACCTGCACCTTGGGACCACCGCCCAGGCGCTGGAATTTCTGCTCCACAAGCACGCGCAGCAATTTGCCCTGCGTCTCGATCGGCATGTCAGCGACTTCATCTATATAGAGCGTGCCGCCATGCGCCTCCTCCAGTGCGCCGACCTTGCGCGGCTGGCCACCATTCTCCTCGGTCCCGAAGAATTCGGCCTCGACACGGTCCGGAGCCATCGCAACGGCGTTCACAGCGACGAACGGGCCATTCTGCCGGGCTGACAGGTGATGCATGACCCGCGCGGTCAGCTCCTTACCCGATCCGGCCGGGCCGGAAATCATCACCCGGCTGTTGGTTGGAGCAACCTTGTCCAACGATTGACGCAGCGCGCTTATGAGACCGGATCGTCCGATAAGCTCCGTGCCATAGACGCTCCGCTCCTTCAACTCGCGGTTTTCCCGGCGCAATTTGGACGCTTCGAGCGCGCGCGCAGCTATCAGGATCAGGCGATCCGCCTTGAATGGCTTTTCGATATAGTCGTAAGCACCGCGCTTGATGGCGGCGACTGCAGTTTCAATATTGCCGTGACCGCTAATGATGACGATCGGCATGTCCGGATGCAGCCTCTTGGCCTTCGCCAGGATCTCCAGCCCATCAAGACGGCTGCCCTGAAGCCAGATATCGAGAATGACAAGCGATGGACGGCGCTCCTCGATCGCTGTAAGCGCTTCATCGCTGTTCTTGGCCAGCCGCGTTGCATAACCTTCGTCTTCCAGAATACCGGATATAAGCTCCCGGATATCGGCCTCATCATCTACAATCAGGATATCAGACGCCATAACCTACTCCCTTATTAACGCCGTTCTGGCGTAAATTTGCCTGGTCCTGCGCAGAGCGGAATTCCTGCTGACCATCATGCTCCTGGGCCTCGTCAATTGCGCCGCTTCGCTCCAACGGCAAAACCATCCTGACGATAGCTCCAGCGACCCCACCGCTTTCATCAAGGTTATCGTCAAGTTCGAGGACGCCTTCGTGCTGCTCGGCAATCCTGTGCACGATCGCCAGACCGAGGCCCGTTCCTTTCTGGCGTGTCGTGACATAAGGCTCGGTCAGGCGCTGCCTGTTTTCCGAGGGTAAACCGCATCCATTATCCATCACTTCGAGAACGCACCGGCCGGACCGAACGTAAACGCGAGCGCGTATCAGTCCTTTGAAGTCGTCGCCTTTTTTGCCGGACTGCCCCGCTGTGGCGATCGCTTCGCCAGCATTCTTGACCAGATTTGTCACGGCCTGAGTCAGCAGGCGGCGATCGCAGTCGATGATGGTTGGTTCATCAGGCAGATCCATCTCATATGCGGTCGCCGAATTGCTCATCTGGAACAAGATCACCGCCTCTTTCACAAGCGCTGCCGCGTCGTGTTTTTCAAAGACAGGCTTCGGCATGCGGGCGAAGGAGGAAAATTCGTCGACCATGCGTCCGATATCGCCGACATGACGGATAATTGTGTCGGTGCAGCGGTCGAAGATCTCGCGATCGGTGGTAATGGACGCGCCATATTTGCGGCGGATCCGTTCCGCCGAAAGCTGAATCGGGGTCAACGGATTCTTGATTTCATGGGCGATGCGGCGCGCGACATCGGCCCATGCGGAGGTACGCTGTGCGACAACCAGCTCCGTAATATCGTCGAAAGTCACAACGAAACCGGCTTCATTGGTGCCGTCGCCTTCCTGCGTTACGCGGACGGACAGCGACAGGTCGGAGCCTTCACGGCGATAGGTAATCTGCGCCTGGGCGGGTTTAATCGACCGGCCGGACGCCTTGGCGACAATGCTGGCGAATTCGGGGATGGCGTCATGGATCGGCTTGCCGATCAGGCTCATCTCGTCCCGGCCCAGAAGCTGCACGGCCGTGCTGTTAACCAGTGTGATCGTACCGTTTGCATCCGCACCGATCACGCCGGCTGTGACACCGGACAGCACCGCCTCGATAAAGCGGCGGCGTTCATCGAGCGTTGCGTGCTGCAGCTTCAAGTCCGACGTCATCTGGTTGAAGGTCGCCGCAAGCTGGCCGGTGTCGCTGCGAGTGCTCTCGACCTCAACGGCGACATCCAGATTGCCCCTGGAGATTTCCTGCGCAGCGCCAATCAGCCTTTGGATCGGCCTTATAAGCCTGTTTGCGAACCACAGACCGAGCCAGATTGAGGCCAGCAGCAGCGTCAGCGCAATGACGACATACATCATCGCAAAGGCGACCTGCACGCTATAGCGGCCTTCAAGAAGATCGGCATACTGATTATAATTCTCATCCGTGCGCTTCAGATGGCCGATGACCACGCCATCAACGGGACGGCGCACATAGAGATAGAGATCACGGAAATTGCTCAAGCGCTTGATTGCGCCAACGCCGTTGGTCAATTCGAGTCCGGCATCGGCGATCCGTCCGTCGCGAGCGCTTTGCAGAACTTGCGGCGCGGGCGCAAAATAGGCTCGCTCTTCGCGTGAGATAACCTCCATGACGGGTTCGCCATCAGGCCGGATCAGAAAGGCGAACGGCAGCCGCCGCTCGATGGCGAGCGCAGCGGCGTAACGCTGAAACGCTTCGGGATTGTCGCTGAGTAGCTGCGCGGCGTTCTCAAGTTCGCGCGCCATGCCGATCGCGTCGGCGCGCACAGTCCGGCCATGCTCCTCAAGATAGGAATTCGCGACGTCGACAGAGTCGCGTACAATCGTTTTCGTGCGGTCGGAGAACCACTGATCCAGACCGCGGTCGAGCGAGATGCTGGCAAAAATCGCCAGTAGCAGCGCAGGAAACAGCGCCACGACACTGAACAGGCTGACGATGCGGACATGAAGCCGCGCGCCTGCGGCCTGCTGCCGCTGAGCTCTCCAAAGACCGAATAATTGCCAGGCGATAATGGCGATCATGACCGTGATCAGGACGCCGTTGATCAGCCAGACTGTAATGACGACTTCACTCGAAGGTACGATCGGCGTCAGGCCGGTCAGAACGAAATAGGTCAGCAGGCCCGAGCAGATCGAAAGAATAACGACGGCAAGACCGGCGCGGAAGAAACGGCGGCGGTGACGGCTGTCGGATTCGGACTGGCTATAGGTCGCCATAACCGCCGAGCTTGCCTGACGCATGCCATGACGCACCCTTGCGCGCATCCGGCGAACCGCACGCCCCTTCTGCAGCGCGGAGCTGTTTCGCTTCCATGAGCGCGTATTTCTCGCAAGCCAGCGCATCGCACCTGCAAACATCGCCCTGAGGCGCATCAGTGAATTCGAATTCGAGGCCCGGGATATTGCAGAGTTCAATACAGGCATGATCCCTGCGAGCCAGACCTCAAGCTTTTCTGGCAATGCAATTTTCCCCTATTGCGAATTACCGAGCCAGAACATGAACGAAAATATCTGTTCTCAGACGGTCGTAGCACATTCGCAACGCATGATGCACCATAACCACTCTGTTGCTTTCCTGAAACAGTTTTTCCCTCAACTACGGATAATTTGTGGCAGAAAAGCCAAAGAGATATGTGTCATGAAAACGCCCTATGTCACAGGAGTTAACGCCTAAAGTTTGTCACCAGAAGGGCTTTAACCGTGAAGGTTACGCCGGAGTACGTACAATCCGCAGCTTGTGGTCGCGGATTTTTTTCCTTAAGGTGTTCCTGTTAAGGCCAAGCAATTCGGCGGCACGAATCTGATTACCCCGAGTGGCCGCGAGCGAGGCGGTGATCAGCGGCCCCTCAATCTCACGTAATATGCGATCATAAAGGCCCGGCGGTGGCAGCGTGTCGCCATAACCACTGAAATAGTCCGAAAGATAGCCCTCCATCCACTCATTAAGGTTGGAGCCCGTCCCTTCCGGCGCAAGCGTGCGCGACGACTGGGACGACGACAATTCGGTCGCGATAATGTCAGCCGTAATGACTTCCTGCGAGTACAGCGCGGCGAGCCGCTGCACGAGATTTTCCAGCTCGCGTACATTGCCCGGCCAGTTATGGCGTTTCAATGCTTCCAATGCGTCGGGCTGGATCGTCTTCTGCGGCAGACCGCTCTTTCCCGATATCTGCAAAAAGTGATGGACAAGATCGGAAATGTCCTCAAGCCGCTCGCGCAGGGCGGGAAGGCGGAGCGGTACGACATTGAGGCGATAGAAGAGATCTTCGCGAAACAGGCCTTGATTGATCTGCTGTTCGAGCGCTTTGTTGGTGGCGGCGATGATTCGCACATCGGTCTTGATCGGCGTACGGCCGCCAACCGTCATATATTCGCCTTCCTGAAGCACGCGCAAAAGCCGCGTCTGCGCTTCCATGGGCATGTCGCCGATTTCATCGAGAAACAATGTGCCCGTATCGGCTTGCTCAAAACGGCCGATTGCGCGGGCCTGGGCGCCGGTGAAAGCGCCCTTCTCATGACCAAAGAGTTCGGACTCGATCAACTCGCGCGGGATCGCGGCCATATTGATGGCGACGAACGGCCCCTTGCGGCGCTGGCCGTAATCGTGGAGCGCGCGCGCCACCAGCTCCTTGCCGGTCCCGGACTCGCCGGTGATCATCACTGTCAGGTCGGTATGAATGAGCCGCGCCATG
>JAHQVI010000113.1 GCA_019634405.1 Hyphomicrobiales bacterium | reverse complement strand
TGTGCTCTTCCGATCTCTCTGATTGTCATGACAAAATTGGCAAACATTTTCTCAATGTAACCAGTTTGTTCGAATGGCTGCAGCACAGTATCACTGCAGTCAAGGGGCATGCTCTGCAAAGCTTTCTGGATCATCGTAGTGAGTGGTGGGGCACGGGTCAATGCGCCTTGATAAGGTTGAATTTGGTTTATCTATGATCGAAACAGAAAATTACACGACCGTTACTGTGAAAGGAAACAAGTCAGCTGGGCTGGCGACAGAGGATCTCGAGGAATTCCGAGAACGCGCGCGCGACGCCAGCAATCTGCTCAAGGCGCTGGCGCATGAGCCGCGATTGATGCTGCTTTGCCTGCTGACGAAGGGCGAGCAATCCGTGACAGAACTGGAAACCATGTTGTCCATGCGTCAGCCCGCTGTTTCGCAGCAACTGGCTCGATTGCGGATGGACGGCATCGTGGCTCCACGCCGTCAGGGCAAGGCGATTTATTACAGCCTTGTCAATGAGGACGTCCGCCGCATCATGACCGTTCTGGATGACATTTTCTGCGGCAAGAAGTAGCTCGGTACGGAAAGTAAGACGGTAATTGCTTCCAGCGTTTCCTGGCGCGATCGGGAGACTTGCGTGACATTGTTCGGGGAACGCTGGTAAGTAGTAACGGGCTGAATAACCGTTTGTTTCTTGAGTATAGTAGTTGTTGTTGTCAGAATAGAATTTGTTGGGCATCTATAATCGTTTTAACTCTTTGAATGCGCTAAATTTAAATAAGTATTAATTCGTTTGTATACATCTTTGTGAATGATGTTTGCAGTGCTTGCAGCCAGCCAATAAATCCCGGACCAGGCCGACATCAGGCCGCTCTCTAAAAAATATTCAGATCCGTCTTTAAACTGCCATGCGCTTTATGTATAATACGTGACGCATCGAAGGTGAGCGGCTGCGCCCTTTCATTCGCCAATACCCCGCATCCAAACCGTGGGCGCCGCCTTGTCGCAAGGCTGACCAATATCCTTGTCGGACCGTCTTCCAACCGGAAGGCTCTGGCCATGACATTGTGGCCCGTCCCTTTGCGCCTGAATGGCTGGATTACCTTGCACTTCGATCGGGGCACTACAACGTGCGCGTCACGTTGACGGGCTGTCATCCGGCAGGCCGGGCAATAATGGAGGTTTTAGAAATCGTGTCATTCTCACAAGCAACCATTGTGAATCCTGAGCTGACTCTCAAGGAACAGGGATACAGCGAAGATCCGCTTGCTGACCGTACGACCGATCTGTACCGCAATGAATATGTAAAGACATTCGTCGAGAAATGGGATGAGCTGATCGACTGGGACGCACGGGCCGAGGCCGAGGGGCAGTTCTTTATCGATATTTTGAGGGCTCGCGGCAAAAGCTCCATACTTGATGTCGCGGCCGGGACCGGATTTCATTCTGTCCGTCTGTTGCAGGCGAATTTCAACGTCACGAGCGCTGACGGCTCTGCGACGATGATCTCCAAGGCCTTCGAAAACGGCAAGAAGCGCGGCCTCATCCTTAAGACGGTGCAAGCTGACTGGCGCTGGCTGAACCGGGATATCCAGGGCAAATATGACGCGATCATCTGCCTTGGCAATTCGTTTACGCATTTGCATGACGAGCAGGATCGCCGCCGCGCATTGGCCGAATTCTACGCCGCTCTCAAACATGACGGCATACTCATTATCGACCAGCGTAATTATGATTACATGCTCGATCACGGCTTCAAGTCCAAGCACAAATATTATTATTGTGGTGATAAAGTTACTGCGGAACCTGAATATATAGACACTGGTCTGGTTCGATTTAAATATTCATTTCAGAATGGACCTGATTTCACGCTTAATATGTATCCGCTGCGTAAAAATTATATGCGCAAATTGCTTCGTGAAGCCGGGTTCGAGCGCGTGCAAACCTATGGTGATTTCCAGGAAACCTATCAGGAAAGCGATCCTGATTTCTTTGTACATATTGCCGAGAAATCCTCGTTGCCGACCGCGCGCTGGGCTGGCCCGGGCGATGCCTCCGACGTCGAAAGTGACGTTCGTCGCGATACGGAAATCTACTATGACAGCGAGGACGCCAATACGTTCTATTCGAATGTCTGGGGCGGCGAAGATCTCCACATAGGCTGTTACGAGGACACCAGCGACATCAAGTCGGCAAGCGTTGAAACCGTTGACCGCATGGCCGGCATGCTGTCGAAACTTGATGGCGAGACGCAGGTTCTCGATATTGGCGCAGGCTATGGCGGCTCGGCCCGCCGCATTGCACAGAAACATGGCTGTCATGTTCGCTGCCTCAACATCTCCGAAGCGCAGAATGACATCAACCGCTACAAGAACCGCCGTGCGGGCCTCCAGGACAGGATCGAAGTCGTGCATGGCGTCTTTGAGGATATTCCCGGCCGCGACAATGTCGTCGACGTGGTCTGGTCACAGGACGCCATCCTGCATTCGGATCAGCGCGACAAGGTGCTCCAGGAGGTCTACCGCGTGTTGAAGCCTGGAGGTGAATTCATCTTCACCGATCCAATGCAGGCCGATGACGTGCCAGAGGGCGTTCTGCAGCCTGTCTATGACCGTCTCAAGCTGAAAAATCTGGGTTCGTTCGGTTTCTATCGCGATGCGGCGAAAGCGGCGGGTTTTGAAGTTCTCGACGAGGTCGATCTGACCAGGAATCTGCGCACCCACTATGCGCGCATCCGGGAAGATCTGGACAAGAATTACGAGCAGCTTCAGGAAAACGCCTCGAAAGCCTATCTCGACAAGATGCTTGCAGGGTTGCAGAGCTGGGTCGATGCGGCCGACAAGGGCCATCTTGCCTGGGGCATTATTCGCATGCGCAAGCCGGTGAAATAAGCCCTGCCTGAGATGAATGCGTATCCGTTTTCCAACCCGTTCAGGGCTTTGCAATGAGCTTGCGGGCGGAAAGCGGGTGTGCGTCTTGTCCATTGAGAGTTTGTAAATTTCTCAATCTGACTATCGGCGGGATTCACTCCGGACTGTCATAAAAGCTTGTCTGATCGAGATCATTATAACGCTTCTAAATCGATCTTGAGGAGTGTTGTCATGAAAGACAAGGACTACGATATTTCCTGGGATGAATGGGACGAACTGCATGATCCCCGCCCCGACGAGCAGGATTTCGATCGTGTCGTCAAGGCAGCCATGTCCCGCCGCGGCTTTCTGGGCGGCGTTGTCGCTCTGGGTTCGGGCGCTGCGGTCATGGGCATGGGACCGCTTCTGCCGGGAAGTTCTGCAAAAGCTGCCGGGGAGGCCTCGCGCTTTGCTTTCAAGGCGATCCCGATCTATACGGACAGCACCGTTCACGTTCCGGAAGGCTATAACTGGTACGAGCTGGCCAAATGGGGGCAGCCGCTTTTCTCTGGAACAGCTGAACTCGACCATGCCACAGGCGGCAGCGTTGAAGCGTCCGGCAAGGTTTTCGGCGAAAACACCGACGGCATGGAGCTGTTCAATGTCGGCGGTCATGAGCTGATCGCGGTCAACCATGAATATGTGAACCCGAAGATCAACCTGCCACAAAACGAAGGTGGCAAGCCGGCGACTGCAGAAGACGTTCTCAAGCTGCAAAACCTGCAAGGCGTGAGCGTTTTCGAAATCGTCGAGCAGGACGGCAAGTGGCAGATCGCGCTCGACAGTCCCTATAACCGCCGCATCACCAACCATACGCCAATGGCTATTACCGGCCCGGCCGCCGGTCATGACCTTCTCAAGACGCAAGCCGATCCGGAAGGCCGCGAAGTTCTCGGCACCTCGAACAATTGCGGCGCAGGCAGGACTCCATGGGGCACCTATCTGACCTGCGAGGAAAACTTCAACGGCTATTTCGGTTCGACCGACGCTGAATATGCGCTCTCGGCGGAATTCAAGCGTTACGGCATTGGCCTTGAAAGCCGGTATGACTACGACAAGTTCGATTCCCGATTCGATATCTCGAAAAATCCGAACGAGCCGAATCGCTTCGGCTGGATTGTCGAAATCGATCCGTCCGATCCGAACTCCAAGCCGGTCAAGCGCACCGCTCTGGGCCGCTTCAAGCATGAGAACGCGGCGACCGCTGTGGCGCCTGATGGACGCATCATCGTTTATCTCGGCGATGACGAGCGCGGCGAATATCTTTACAAATATGTGTCTAACGGGATCTACACGCCTGGTGGCGACACTTCCGCGCTGCTTGATGACGGACAGCTTTTTGCCGCCAGGTTCAACGAGGACGGCACGGGCGAATGGATCGCGTTGACGCCGGAGACGACCGGCGGCATGGACCCGGCGCAAATCCTGATCCATACGCGTCTTGCAGCGTCCAAAACCGGCGCAACGACGATGGACCGTCCGGAATGGGTTGCGGTCAATCCTTACGCTGTTGAAGCCTATTGCGCGCTCACCAACAACAAGAACCGCGGCGTCAAGCCGAATGCTGGCGGCGACGAAACGCCGGTTGGCGGCCCGAACCCGCGTGAGGCCAATAATTATGGCCAGATCGTTCGCTGGTACCCGGAAAATGACGATCATGCCGATGCCAGCTTCCGCTGGGACCTCTTCGTCATGGCTGGCAATCCGGGCGTGCATCAGGACAGCTATGCCGGTTCCGCCAACATCAATGAAGGCAATCTCTTCAACTCGCCGGACGGCATGATGTTCGATAGCGCTGGCCTGCTGTGGATACAGACGGACGGTAATGACAGCAATGAAGGCGACTTTGTCGGCATGGGTAACAACCAGATGCTGGCTGGCGATCCTGCGACCGGCCGGATCGAGCGCTTCCTGACCGGTCCGAAAGGTTCCGAAGTCACCGGCATCACATGGTCATCCGACAAGCGGACCATGTTTGTGGGCATTCAGCATCCCAAAGCGCCGTTCCCTGACGGTGAAGGCAAGCTGGCGCGCTCCACGGTCATTGCCGTACGCCGCGACGATGGCGGGCTGGTCGGCTAGCCTGTTACGCAGATATGCCTGCCCCGGACGCCATTTTGGCTTTCGGGGCAGGCGGGGCTGCGCCCGTCAGTTGAACTGGCTTCCCTTCGCCAGCGGAAAGCCGCGCAGGAATTCGGCGCCGAGCATCGGCTTTTTTCCCGCACGCTGCACGCGGGTCAGCCGGACCGCCTTTTCGCCGCAGGCGACTGTGAGCTGAGAATCGAGCAGCGTTCCGGGGTCGCCGCGTCCGGGAACGACCACTGAGCGCAACACCTTGATGCGTTCGTTGCGTCCGCCAAGGAGGGCTTCGAACCACGCGCCCGGCGCAGGCGACAGGCCTCTGATCTGGTTATTTACCTGCTCGGCAGTGTTGGCCCAGTTAATGCGCCGCTCCTCATTCGTAAGTTTCGAGGCGTAGGTAACGCCCTGAGCGGGTTGCGGCCGGAACATCAGCTCTCCCTTGCCAAGAAGGGCAAGGGCGCGCGATATCAGCCTTGCGCCAAGCAGCGACAGCTCATCATGCAATTCACCCGCCGTCATGTCCGGGCCAATCGTGATGCGCTCGCCGATGCAGACCGGTCCCGTATCCAGCCCTTCCTCCATTTTCATGATGGCGACGCCGGTTGAACGATCGCCCGCCAATATCGCCCGGTTGATCGGCGCTGCACCGCGCCAGCGCGGCAGGAGCGAGGCATGGATGTTCAGACAGCCAAATGCCGGCGCGTCAAGGATCGCTTTGGGCAAGATCTGCCCATAGGCCGCCACAACCGCGATATCGGCGTCATGAGCATAAAACTCTTGCTGCGCTTCGGGATCTTTGAGGCTGGCCGGAGTCAAAACCGGGATGCCTGCTTCTTCGGCAAATGCCTGAACAGGCGATTGCCGCGTGCTCATTCCGCGTCCGGCGCGGCGCGGCGGCTGTGAGTAGACTGCGAGCACATCATGGCCATCGGCTACGATCTCGCTGAGCGGGGGCACGGCGAAGTCAGGCGTGCCCATATAGATAACCCGTAATGGCTGCATGCCTTGCTGGGCTCCGTTTTCTGATTTACGCCTCGCCGCTGTCGGACTTGCGCAACTTGCGAAATTTACGAACGAGCACGTCGCGCTTCAGGCGCGACAGGTGATCGACGAACATGACGCCGTTCAGATGGTCGAATTCATGCTGCGCGATGGTTGCGGCATGTCCCTCGAACCAGTCTTCGCGCTGTTCGCCATTGCGGTTCACATAGCGCATTAATATGCATGCGGGGCGCGACACTTCCGCGTAGATGCCGGGCATCGAAAGACATCCCTCCTCATAGACGCGCAATTCGTCGCCCCTTTCGAGAATCTCCGGATTGAGGATGAAATACGGAGTCGGATCTTCCTCCTCGCGCGACGGGTCCATCACGAAGATCCGGCGAGACAGCCCGATTTGTGGAGCCGCGAGACCGACGCCGGGCGCTTCGCGCATGGTTTCGAGCATGTCATCCAGAAGCCGCAGCGTGTCCTCGTCGATCTGTTCAACGGGCGCGGCGGTCTCCCGGAGTATGGGCTCCGGAAACTGTATGATATCGAGTTTGGCCATGAGAGTGAGATAAGGCTATTGCGGCCTGTGGTCAACGATTCCGACATTATCTGCCACAGCTATTCGTTCTCTTTATGTTCATTAGGGAATCGCGATAGTCTGGCAGCTTGGTACGAAGAGAGGATTTCATGGAGACAATCCAATCCTGGCAGGTGTTCGGACTGGCTATCGATCCCGTCGCCGTGTTCGCTATTGTCGCGCTGCTTGTGCTTTGCGTGCTCATCACGCTGGTGGCGCTGCTGTGGAGCAATGGCAGGGACCGCGCGCGCGAGGCGGCCGAGCGGCAGGCGCAGGCGCGGCAGGTCGAGTTGGAACTCGCCACGCTGCAAGGGCAGCTCAAGCTGGTCTCGGAACTTGCCGGAAGCAATCAGGCCGAGCTGAGCCGCAGCCTGAATGAGCGGCTCGACCGCGTCTCGCAATCGGTCGGAGCCAATCTGGAGCAGACCGCGCAGCGCACGACAGAGCATCTCTCCCAGCTTAATGAACGCCTTGCCGTGATCGATACGGCCCAGCGCAACATAACCGAACTGTCGACGCAGGTCGTCTCGCTGCAGGATATCCTGGCCAACAAGCAGCAGCGCGGGGCGTTCGGTCAGCTGCGGATGGAGACCATTGTGAAGGACGCCCTGCCGTCAGACGCCTACACATTCCAGGCAACGCTCACCAATGGCAAGCGTCCGGACTGCCTGATCATGATGCCCGGTTCTCCCGCGGGTCTTGTGATCGACGCCAAATTTCCGCTGGAAGCCTTCGAGGCTCTTCGCGGCGCGCTCGATGATACGGCGCGCAAGGAAGCGGTCAGGCGTGTACGCAATGATGTAGGCAAGCATGTCGATGATATTGCCGCAAAATACACGCTTCCCGGCGAGACGCAGGATTCGATGTTGATGTTCGTGCCATCAGAGTCGATCTATGCCGATCTGCATGAAAATTTTCCCGATATCATCCAGAAGGCGCACCGGGCGCGGGTGTTCATCGTTTCCCCGAATATGCTGATGCTTGCCGTGCAGACCATGCAGGCGATCATGAAGGATGTGCACATGCGCGAGCAGGCCGGCGTCATTCAGCGCGAGGTCGGGATGCTGCTTGCCGACGTGAATCGCCTGAAAGACCGTGTTCTCGATTTCCAGAAGCATTACGGCCAGCTTGGTGCCGATGTTGAGAAAGTGGTGACGTCGACGAACAAGATCGTCAGCCGCAGCCGGAAGATCGAGGAGCTGGATTTCGAAACCGGAAAAACGGAGGTGGTGGCTCACAACGGCAATGGCGCGTCGTCAATTCAGTAGGACGGCGCGCTGCTGCGGACGAATTGGGCCGGTGCATTGAGATGTCAACCGGACCGGATCTTTCGGCATCGTGTTCATGTTGATGTACCGATCTGATCTGCGTCCCTCCAGACTAGCATTTGTTACGCATCTTTCGCTTTATCGGTTTCCTCCTCCGATAATTGGGGGATGACTTGATCAGCGCGGCAATTCATCCTTTAAAGGGGGGGCTGCAACCATTACGGATGTTGCATGGCTCCCAAGGTTTCCCGGGGATTTGAAGCGTGACACGAAGCATGCGTGATGAATGGCGCGGCGCGCGCCGTATCGTAATCAAGATCGGATCGGCTTTGCTTGCCGACCGGGAAACCGGATCGCTGAAATCCGATTGGTTGGACGCCTTGTGCGATGATGTCGCTGCGTTGAGGGCCGATGGACGCGATATTGTCGTGGTGTCGTCAGGCGCGATTGCTTTAGGCCGCCGTGTCCTGCGCCTGCCGTCAGGCCCCTTAAAGCTTGAGGAAAGCCAGGCGGCGGCGGCAGTCGGGCAAATTGCCCTTTCGAGCGCATGGCGCGAGGTTTTTGCCCGGCGCCAGGTCACGGCGGCGCAGGTTCTCCTGACGCTCGGTGATACCGAGGAACGCCGGCGCTATCTGAATGCCCGCAACACCCTTGCCGCGCTTATGTCGCTGGGCGTCGTTGCTGTCGTCAATGAGAATGATACAGTCGCGACCAGCGAAATCCGCTATGGTGACAATGACAGGCTGGCCGCGCGCGTCGGTTCCATGATCAGTGCGGATTGCGTCGTGCTGCTCTCTGATATTGACGGGCTGTATACCGCGCCGCCCGCAATTGATTCTGCCGCGCGGCGTCTTGATGTCGTTGAAGATATTACGCCGGAAATCAAAGCCATGGCTGGAGACGCCGGAAGCGAGCTGTCACGCGGCGGGATGGTCACCAAGATCGCTGCGGCCGAGATTGCCGTAGAGGCGGGAGCTCATCTCATCATTGCCAATGGCAAGATCAGCCATCCCCTCAGGGCGTTGAGCGAGGATGCGCCATCGACGATCTTTCTGGCCTCGGCCAACCCGGTCGTCTCGCGCAAACGCTGGATCGCCGGATCGCTGGTGCCCAAAGGGACGGTTATCATCGATGACGGCGCGCGGACGGCGCTCGAATCCGGGCGAAGCTTGCTTCCTGCGGGCGTGGTGCAGGTTGAAGGCTCTTTCGATCGCGGCGATGCAGTTAGTATTGCCGGTCGTCAGGGCGAGGAGATCGGGCGCGGGCTTATCGCCTATTCGATTGCCGACGCCGCGCGTCTGATTGGCTGCAAGACGGCTGAAATTGAAACGATCCTGGGTTATCGCGGTCGATCCGCCATGATCCATCGCGACGATATGGTGCTGAAACGGAGTATGTAGGATTATGATGGTTCGGGAACATGGAACTGAGTTGACAGCGCAAATGACCGCGCTCGGCAAGGCGGCAAAGGAAGCTTCAGCCGCGCTCGCCCTCATTCCGGCCGACCAGAAGAATCAGGCCCTGAATGAAATGGCGAAGGCCATCCGTTCCGCTTCGGCGCAGATTCAGTCAGAAAATGCAAAGGACCTTGCTGAGGCGCGCGCGGCCGGTCGCCCTGACGCCTTCATCGACCGTCTGACCCTGACGGAGGCGCGCATTGGCGCGATGGCGCAGGGGCTGGACGAAATTGCGGATCTGGCGGATCCGGTCGGGGAGACGATTGCTTCATGGACGCAGCCCAACGGGCTGGAGATTTCACGGATACGCGTGCCGCTCGGCGTTATCGGAATGATTTACGAAAGCCGTCCGAATGTGACGGCGGATGCTGGCGGGCTGTGCCTGAAATCGGGCAATGCCGTCATATTGCGCGGCGGCTCGGAGGCGATCCATTCCAACCGTGCGATCCACGCCGCCCTCATGCGAGGGTTGCGCGAGGCGGATATTGATCCGAATGCGGTCCAGCTTGTTCAGACAACCGATCGCGACGCCGTCGGCATGATGCTTGCCGGGCTTGACGGCGCAATTGACGTGATCGTTCCGCGTGGAGGAAAAAGCCTCGTCGCGCGCGTGCAGGATGAAGCGCGCGTGCCGGTTTTCGCCCATCTCGACGGAAACTGCCATCTCTACGTTCATTCGAGCGCCGATCCCGACATGGCGCGCGCAATTGCGGTCAACGCCAAGATGCGCCGGACCGGTATCTGCGGGGCGGCGGAAACGCTGCTGGTTGACGAAGCCTGCGTGCCGACCCATCTGGCAATTCTGGTCGGGGCGCTGATCGGAGAAGGCTGCGAAGTCCGCGGCGATGCCGCTGCGCAGGAAGCCGATTCTCGGGTCAAGCCGGCGGTCGAGGAAGACTGGGCGACCGAATATCTGGATGCGATCATTGCGGTCAAAACGGTGTCCGGCCTCGACGAGGCGCTTGCGCATATTGAAGGTTACGGCTCGCATCACACCGACGCTATCATTGCCGACGATCTGAAGGCGGCGCAGCGTTTCCTCCGCGAGGTGGACAGCGCGATCGTCCTGCATAATGCGTCCACGCAATTTGCAGATGGCGGACAGTTCGGCATGGGAGCGGAAATCGGTATTGCGACAGGCCGTTTTCACGCTCGCGGTCCGGTTGGCGTGGAACAGCTTACGACATTCAAATATTGCGTCTATGGAAACGGACAGGTTCGTCCCGCATGATTCGGTTGCCACAGCCTGTGAAACCAGACACGCAAGACCGATCTGTTTCTGCTATAGCTGGTCGTCTTTACGGGTCTCGGCGCCCGCCGAGAGACGCCCGGCAAGGATAAGTCATGCCCACCGACCCCGCTGATCCATTGCAAAAAGGCCGTATCGTCGAGATCAGACTTGACGAAGGTCTGCAACGCGGGAGCAGCCCGGAAATCGAGCATGAGCGCAAGGTCGCTATCGCGGATATACTGGAAGACAACAGCTTCACCCTTGAACACGCGCCAGCCAGATCTTACCGGCTCAGCCTCTCGATCAGGGACAAGCGTCTTGTGATCGATATTCGCTGCGACGCCAATGAGCCGCTCGGCGACCATGTTCTACCGCTCAGCGCCTTTTCGCGTTTGATCAAGGATTATTTCATTGTCTGCGAAAGCTATTTCGAAGCGATCCGGACCATGCCCCCTGCCCGGATTGAAGCGTTGGACAATGAGCGCCGCCGGCTGCACGATGAAGGCAGCACGAAGCTGATCGAGCGGCTCAGGGGCGGCATTCAGGTTGATTTCGACACGGCCCGGCGGTTGTTCACGCTGATCTGCGTATTGCATTGGCGGGGCGAATAGAGCGGCGGCCCTGCCGCGCCTCATGCCGGTGTCGCATCGCCGCCCCGCTTGACCGCGCCATAATAGGCCCATGTCAATCGCGCGGCGGCAGACCGTAAAGGCCGCCACGCCTCAGCCCGCAATACGAGATCCTTTTCGCCCGGGCGCTGGGGCAGGTTGAAGCCGAGGCGAACGCCTTCCTTGAGTGCAAGGTCTCCGGCAGGAAAGACATCCGGGTGTCCGAGCGCGAAGAGCAGGTAGACCTCCGCCGTCCACCGGCCAACGCCCTTGACGCTGCAGAGCTGGGCAATTGCGTCAGAGGCTTCAAGCGAATGCAGATTGTCGATATCCAGCTCGCGGCGTCGAATGGCGTCGGCGGCAGCGCGGAGCGTGCGGATTTTCGGCGCCGACAGACCGGCGCTTTTCATCACGGTGTCCTGCGTTGTCAGCACGCAATCCGGCGTCAGCGCATCAAGCGCTGCTTCGGCCCGCGCAAAGATGGCGCGTCCCGCGGCGACTGAAATCTGCTGCCCGGTGATGATCCAGAACAGGCCCCGAAATCCGCAATCGGTGCGTCTTACCGGAACATCACCGGCTATTTTGTGCATGGCGTCAAAGGCGGGATGGATAGTCACGAGCGCGCTTATATGGGCCGCCAGATCCGCCTCGGTGGAGATCAGCGAGGGAAGCCTATTGAGCCGCGCTTGCTTTTTCCGCCCCGTCCCTGCCGCCATGCCGTCAGCTCGTCTTGCCCGCAATCATCAGCGCAAACGCATAGGTAAGCGCGACCTCCTTCAGCCGGTCGAAACGCCCTGATGCGCCGCCATGTCCCGCATCCATATTGGTGCGCAGAAGCAGCAGATTGTCATCGGTTTTCGTCGCCCGCAATTTTGCAATCCATTTGGCGGGTTCCCAATAGGTAACGCGCGGATCCGTCAGCCCGGCCAGCGCAAGAATATGCGGATAGTCCTGCGCAACGACATTGTCGTAAGGCGAATAGGCCGCGATGGCTTCGTAGTCCTCGCGGCTGTCAATCGGGTTGCCCCATTCCGGCCATTCCGGCGGGGTGAGCGGCAATGTGTCGTCAAGCATGGTGTTGAGCACGTCGACGAAGGGCACCTCGGCGATAATACCGCCGAAAAGCTCAGGGGCCATATTGGCGATCACTCCCATCAGCATGCCCCCGGCCGAGCCGCCATGCGCGATAATTGCGCCTTCGCTTGTAAAGCCGCTGGCAGCGAGATAGCGCCCCGCCGCGATGAAATCCGTGAACGTGTTGATTTTCTGATTTCTGCGTCCGGCCTTGTACCAGCCATAGCCCTTGTCCTTGCCGCCGCGAATATGGGCAACGGCGTAGATGAAGCCACGGTCGACCAGGCTCAGGCGGCTTGT
>JAHQVI010000112.1 GCA_019634405.1 Hyphomicrobiales bacterium | reverse complement strand
CTTGAGGCCGGTCGAAAGCACCGATTGCAACGACGAGGCGCTGTAACCGCCGCCGATCACCCCTTCGCCCAACCCTGAATCGATCAGCATCTTGCGCAAGGGCGCAGCTGCGTTTCCAAGCAATATCGAGCCCAGAACGCTCATTGCCAGACTTTCATCGAGATCGCCGGTCTCGCCCAGCATCCAGTTCAGCGTGATGCGCGTCTGCTTGTCGGAAGCTGCCGCATCGGCATTGACCGGAACAGGATATTCGATTTTGCGCGGTTCGTTGAAACGGGGTTGCAGCTTGATGACGGTCTCGGGTTCGATGGCCGAAAAGCCGTCAAGCGCGTCGCCCAGGATTTCGAGACGCCGATCCGGATCGTCATTGCCGTAGAAGAAGAATTTTGCATTCGATGGATGGTAGCAGCGCTCGTGGAAACGCTTGAACTGATCATAGGTCAGCTCGGGAATATTGACCGGGTCGCCACCTGAATCGTAGCCATAGCCCGTATCCGGAAACAGCGAGCGCCATGACAGCCGGGCGACCCGATCGTCGGGCGAGGAGTAGCCCCCCTTCATTTCGTTGAACACAACGCCCTTATAGGTCAGCTGTGCATCGGGGGTGTCCAGCTCATAATGCCAGCCTTCCTGCTTCAGGATCTCCGGCGTGATTCGGGGGCGCAGCACCGCGTCGAGATAAACATCAACAAGATTATAGAAATCCTGAAGGTTTGTACTGGCAACAGGATAGACCGTTTTATCGGAAAAGGTAACGGCGTTAAGAAATGTGTTAAGCGAACTTTTCAACATTTCCAAAAAAGGCGCTTTGACCGGGTATTTCTGAGAGCCACAAAGAACCGAATGCTCCATGATATGAGCGATTCCGGTTGAATCCGATGAGGGAGTACGAAAACTGGCGCCGAATACCTTGTTTTCATCGTCGCCAATAAGAGAGAGAACTTCGGCACCGGTTTTCCGATGTCTGTATAGCTGCGCATCGCAGTTGATTTCACCGATAAACGCGTCTTCCAGTTTTTCGAAGTGGTCGGAAAGTGACATTGCGCCTCACATTGGATTGGGTAATTTCACTCTATGTCAGGAGTAGATGAAAATGTTCAAGTTTTACACTTCATCCAAAGGAGGCGGATTTGTATTGCGCTGCCCGGAAACGCCGTCATAAAATCTGTCATTACGAAAAAGGTGAAATGCATTGCCGCTGATTTGTGCTATTTAGCACTTTCAGGTTGAAAGATCGGGACTTGACGACCGTAGCATGGCGCGAAGCCATGCGGCGCATCTTTGTTTGCCCGAGCCGCACAGCTTTCAGATTGGAGCATCCATGTCGGGAACGAATACCGCTATGCAGGGACAACAGGATAACGGCTTTTTCTCACGATCGCTTGCAGAGAGCGACCAGGAAGTCTTTGATGCGGTAATGTTCGAGGTTGGTAGACAGCAGCATGAAATCGAGCTGATCGCCTCGGAAAACATTGTCTCGAAAGCCGTGCTCGAAGCGGCGGGAAGCGCGCTGACGAACAAATATGCAGAAGGCTATCCCGGGCGTCGGTACTATGGCGGTTGCCAGTTTGTGGATATCGCGGAAAATCTTGCGATGGATCGAGCCAAGCAGCTATTCGGTTGCGGCTTCGCAAATGTTCAGCCGAATTCCGGCTCCCAGGCCAATCAGGGCGTCATGCTGGCCCTAGCTAAGCCTGGCGACACAATTCTGGGTATGAGCTTGGACGCTGGCGGTCATCTGACCCATGGCGCCGCCCCCAACCTTTCGGGCAAATGGTTTAACGCCGTGCAATATGGCGTAAGGCGGGAAGATGGGTTGCTGGATTATGATCAGCTTGCCGCGCTGGCCGAGGAACACAAACCGAAGGTGATTATTGCCGGCGGTTCAGCCTATGCCCGCGAAATCGATTTCGCCCGCTTCCGGCAGGTTGCGGACAGCGTGGGCGCATATCTGATGGTTGATATGGCTCATTTCGCCGGGCTTGTTGCGGCAGGCGTACATCCGAGCCCCTTTCCCCACGCCCATGTCGCAACGACGACCACGCACAAAACCCTGCGCGGTCCTCGCGGCGGCATGATCCTGACGAATGACGCGGACATTGCCAAGAAGATCAATTCTGCGATTTTCCCCGGCTTGCAGGGTGGTCCGCTCATGCATATCATTGCTGCCAAGGCCGTCGCCTTCGGCGAAGCGCTCCAGCCATCCTTTAAGCTATATGCACAAGATGTTGTCGCAAATGCCAAGGCTATGGGCGACGCGATCGTTGATGCAGGCTATGGGCTTGTAACTGGGGGCACGGATACGCATCTGATCCTCGTTGATCTGCGGCCGAAAGGTTTGACCGGCAAAGCTGCGGAGGCTGCGCTTGGACGAGCCAACATTACCTGCAACAAGAACGCTGTCCCGTATGACGAGCAGAAACCGTTCGTAACATCGGGCGTCCGGCTGGGTTCGCCGGCCGGAACGACGCGCGGGTTCGGACAGGACGAGTTCGTACAGATCGGCCGAATGATCTGCGAGGTGCTGGATGGGCTGGTCTCCAACCGTGACAGCGGCAACGGGCAGGTCGAGGAACGGATAAAGCGCGAGGCAATCGAGCTTTGCGAACGGTACCCGATTTACACAATATAGACGGCAACACACTATTTGAGGCCCATAATGCGGTGCCCCTATTGCGGTGCGAATGACAGCCAGGTCAAGGATTCGCGCCCGACCGAAGACAATAACGCCATTCGCCGCCGTCGTAGCTGCGTGAAATGCGGCGGTCGTTTCACAACCTTCGAACGCGTTCAACTGCGTGAACTGACGGTCATGAAACGCAGCGGACGACGCGTTCCTTTCGACCGTGAGAAACTGACGCGTTCCTTGCAGATTGCATTGCGCAAGCGTCCTGTCGACCAGGAAAGCATTGAGAAAATCGTCAGTACGCTGGTGCGCAAACTCGAAACGCAAGGCGATAGTGAGGTTCCCTCACAAAAGATTGGCGAATTGATCATGGAAGAGCTTCGCCATCTCGATGGCGTTGGCTATGTGCGTTTTGCATCGGTTTACAAGAACTTCCGCGAAGCACGGGATTTTGAGTCGGTGCTGGGCGAGATCAACCGCGAAGGACTGGAGCCGGAGCAAGCAGGCAAGCGTGGCAAAAAGTCGACCAAGCCTGCCGCCGTGCCGGAACTCGATGACTAGCAGCAGCGCTGAACAACTTGCACATCATGAAGCGCAGCCTTGGCGGCAAAACGCTTACGCGAACATGGCGCTTGCCGTAACGCTTGGACAACGCGGGCTGGGTCAATGCTGGCCCAATCCGGCCGTGGGCGCGGTTGTCGCGGATGATTTTGGACGGGTCATCAGCTATGGCTGGACTGGTCCCGGCGGCCGTCCTCATGCCGAAGCCATCGCTCTGGCCCATGCAGGCGCTGACGCGCGTGGCGCAACGCTTTACGTGACTTTGGAGCCTTGCTCGCATTGGGGCAAGACGCCGCCCTGCGCTGACGCCATCATCAAGGCCGGCATAGCGCGCGTCGTCTATGGCGTTACGGACCCGGACGAGCGGGTCGCGGGGCAAGGTCTCCAGCGACTTGTGGATCACGGCATCGAGGTTATCGCCGGTCCCCATCAACCCGATTCGCTCTGGCTTGGCCTCGGTCATCTTCTGCGGCATACGCAGAAACGCCCTTTCATTCAGCTAAA
Source organism: Hyphomicrobiales bacterium (assembly GCA_019634405.1). Classification (GTDB taxonomy): domain Bacteria; phylum Pseudomonadota; class Alphaproteobacteria; order Rhizobiales; family Rhodomicrobiaceae; genus JAHQVI01. The sequence continues at coordinate 6,156 of JAHQVI010000112.1, read as the reverse complement.
ACTGGCGGTGGACCGCGCGGGGCGGCTTCCTGTCGGCGGGGCGGGCATGCCGATCTGGGCGACGACGCCGGACGCCCGCAATTATGGGCATATTCTCCGCGCCGAAGCAGACGCAATTCTGATCGGCCAGGGAACCTTACTTGCGGACGATCCCGACCTGACCTGCCGCCTGCCGGGCATGACGTGGCGCTCGCCGATTCGCGTCGTGCTTTCAACAAACGGGCGCTTTAACCCGCATGCAAGGATGCTGAAAAACCAGAGTACTGCACCGGTCTGGCTTTTCAGCGCATCGGATATTTCGCAGTCACGGCGGCCAGCGCTTCAGGATATGGGCGTCAATGTCTTCACCGTTCGCAAGAATGAATACGGCCGGTTGGATTTGAAAAGCGTCATGCAGGAACTTGCCGGGCAAGGGGTTACCCGCGTCCTCGTCGAGGGCGGAGCCTCGCTTGAAAACAACCTGCTGAAACAATCGCTTGCTGACGAGATCCTGATCTTTCAAGGGCGCAAGGAAATTCAAACGCCAACCCTGAAACCTTTCTCTCCCTCCGGTCTCGAAGCTGTGACGGAAAATCCGGATTATTGTCTTGCGGATAAGCGCCATATCGGAGAAGACCTGATCTGGATTTACCGCAAGGTCGAATTTTGGTAGGCGCAACTCATGTTTACAGGTTTGGTCAGCGCGATCGGTAAAGTACGCCGCGCAGATAATGGACATTTCGACATCGCATCTCCCTATGCGCACGAAACGATCGCGCTCGGGGCGTCAATCTGCTGCAGTGGCTGCTGCCTGACCGCAACGCACATCGAGCCTGACGGCGCGGGCGGGAGCGTCTTCACGGTTGAGGCCTCCAACGAAACGCTGGGCCTTACCACATTGAGCGAATGGAAGGCCGGTCAGGACATCAATCTGGAGCGCTCGCTGAAAGTCGGCGATGAGCTTGGCGGCCATATCGTTTCGGGACATGTGGACGGGATCGCGGCGATTGTCTCGCTCGCTCAGGATGGTGCCTCGCGCCGTTTCGAGATTGAATGTCCTGCCACGCTGGCGAAATTCGTCGCCGCCAAGGGCTCCGTTGCTCTCGACGGCGTGTCCTTGACGGTCAACCTCGTTGAGGACAATCGCTTTACTGTCAATCTGATACCACATACGCTTGACGCAACGAACTGTGGGCAAAAAAGCGTAGGGGACCACCTCAATATAGAGGTTGATCTGATGGCGCGTTATGTTGCGCGCCTTGCAGAAAAAGGAAGTGCGGCCGCATGAGCATTGCACAAAAGCCACGGGATTTCGGCCAGATATCCTCCATCGAGGACATCATCGAAGATGCGCGCAGCGGGCGGATGTTCATTCTCGTGGACGCCGAAGACCGCGAGAATGAGGGCGACCTCATCATTCCCGCCGAGAAGGCGACGCCGGAGGCGATCAACTTCATGGCGCGCTATGGGCGCGGGCTGATATGCCTTGCCTTGACCGAGGAGCGGGCCAATGCGTTGCAGCTGGAGCTCATGTCCCGCTCCAACCAGTCGCGCCACAGCACGAATTTTACCGTATCCATCGAAGCGCGCGAAGGCATCACGACCGGTATTTCGGCCTTTGACCGCGCTCACACGATCGCAACCGCAATCGATCCGGCTAAAACGCATCACGACATCGTTTCTCCCGGCCATGTCTTCCCACTCGTCGCCCGTTCCGGTGGCGCGCTGGTCCGGGCTGGCCATACTGAAACGGCCGTCGATCTGGCGAGACTGGCGGGACTCTATCCGGCCGGCGTGATCTGCGAAATCATGAATGATGACGGCACAATGGCCCGCATGCCGGACTTGCTCGCTTTTTCGCAATTGCACGGGATCAAGATCGGGACGATCGCCGATCTGATCGCTTACCGGCTCAAACATGACGGCTTGGTGCGCGCCGTCGATGAAAAGCTGACGACTATTCACGGCGCTGATTTCAAGCTGAAGATCTATCAGAGCATCGTTGACGGACAAGAGCATATCGTGCTTGTCAAGGGAGACGTCTCATCGGCCGAATCAGCGCTGGTGCGCATGCATGCGCTCAATGTTCTTGAGGATTTGCTCCCGCTCGGCGGCGACAAGAAACGTGAATCGCTGATTGACCGCGCGCTGAGCCAGATCGCCCAGGCCGATCACGGCGTGCTTGTGCTGATCCGCGACGGGCGTCCGGGTTCGCTTACCTCGCGCTTGTGCATGTTCGACGAAGGAGGCCATGATGCAGCACAAAAACTCCTGGATTACGGAATAGGTGCACAAATTCTTCTCGATCTCGGGATAAATAAAATAGAATTATTATCCAATTCACCGCTTCCCAAAGTTGTGGGACTTGACGGCTACGGCATCACAATCGTTGGCCGCCGTCCAATCGAGTAAAACAATGGCACAAGACAAACCGTCGATTCTGATCATCGAGGGACGTTATTACGAAGACGTTTCCGATGAGTTGGCCAAGGGCGCAACTGATGCACTTGAGGAGGCTAGCGCAACTTTTCACCGGATCGAAGCGCCCGGCGCGCTGGAGATTCCGCAGGTGCTTGCCTTCGCCATCCGCGGCGAGCTGATACCCTTCGGAGCCGCCCGCTGGCGCTATCACGGGGCGATTGCGCTGGGCTGCGTGATCCGCGGCGAGACCTCACATTACGACATTGTGGCAAATGAATCCGCAAGGTCGCTTATGGCGCTCACTACCCGTAATGGTATACCCTTCGGTAACGGAATTCTGACTGTCGAAAATCGGTCACAAGCTTTGAAAAGAGCATCCATAACGCAGGGAAACAAGGGTCGCGCTGCAGCGCACGCTTGCTTGCGGATGATTGATGTGTTCATGGAAAGCCATGGATTCTAGCGTATATAATCGAGCGTCTAGGCTTTCCGGCGACGGAAAGCCTTTCACCCCTCGCGGAACGGCAAGGCTGGCCGCCGTGCAGGCTATGTATCAAATGGATGTGGCACAGACGGACGCTGTCGCGGTGATCCGCCAGTTCGTTCGCTATCACTTTGGCCATGACATCGAAGGCGCATATTATGATCGCGCCGACGAACCCTTTTTTGAGGATCTGGTCATGGGCGTCGTGCGCGAACAGCTTGTCATCGACCCGCTGATCTCGCGTCATCTGGCGGAAGGCTGGCGTCTGTCGCGAATAGATTCTATCCTCAGGGCGATATTGCGTGCGGCAACCTACGAGCTGAAGGATCGTAACGAGGTTCCGTTTAAGGTCATCATCAATGAATATCTTGATGTGGCTCACGCATTTTTTGGCGGCGACGAACCTCGCGTCGTCAACGGTATTCTCGACTCAATAGCGCGGGACGTCCGCGCCAATGAGATGCAACACCCAGGCAATGCCCCAGCAGGATGACAAGGAACGCCATTCCCCGCTTTCAGAGCATGATCTGATTGCGCGCTATTTCAGGCCATTGGCTGACGGTGTACCCGGTGCGATCGGACTTTTAGACGATGCGGCCAGCTTTTCGATAGGAAGCGACGAAGAGCTGGTCGTTACAACCGACGCGCTGGTTGCGGGGGTTCATTTCTTTGCCGATGATCTGGCAGCCGACATTGCGTGGAAAGCGCTGGCGGTAAATGTTTCCGACCTTGCCGCCAAGGCGGCGTGTCCACTTGCCTATAGCCTCGCTCTGGCTCTGCCTCGCAGCGTCGATGAAGAGTGGCTCAAGGAATTCGCTCAAGGTCTTGATGCCGCTCAGACGGCTTTCGGCATTGGCTTGAGCGGCGGCGACACGACGGTCTCGCCGGATGGCCCGCTGACCTTATCGGTGACAGCCTTTGGCACCGTGCCGAACCAGCGGATGGTGCGTCGCAACGGCGCAAAGGCCGGTGACACCCTTTATGTAACCGGAACGATCGGCGACTCCGCGCTCGGATTGAAACTCCGCACAGGCGGTTCCGATGCATCAAGCTGGCCGCTCGATGAAGCACAGCGGCAATTCCTGCTGAACCGCTATTTGCGCCCAGCCCCGCCGGTCACATTACGCGCTGCATTGCTTGCTCATGCGAGTGCGGCGATGGATGTCTCCGATGGTCTTGCGATCGATGCAAGCCGCATGTGCTCAGCTTCAGGGCTAGGCGCGCGGATTGATGCCTCGGCTGTTCCCGTGTCCCAACCTGCATTGCAATTGATAAAAGCCGAAATCATTGGGCTTGATACGCTTCTGACAGGCGGGGACGATTACGAAATCCTTGCTGCAATTCCTCTTGCGGCGGAGGCCGCATTCCGCTCCGACGCCGCCGCCGCCAATATCCCGATTGCGCGAATCGGTCAGTTCTTTCAGGACAACGAACTGAAAGTCCTGGACAAAAAAGGAAAGCCATTAAGGCTGAACTCGCTTGGATACGACCACTTCCGTCGTTGATTCTCCCTCACTTATCCCATTCTACGTACCAGCCTGACACGGTTCTGTTGCAGAACGGCACTTACTTACATATTCTCATCTATGTGTCTGGGGAAGCAGTTCTGCATTCTTCCAAGAAACCAAAGAATAATAGTGCTTTCAGCGTTCCGTGCCGAAATACAGCGCGGATCGTAGGAAGCTTTAGTTTTGGAAACGAACCCAAGTAAATGAGGGAATTAATATGAGCAGTTTGATTTGGGCAATCATTGCCTGTGGGGCGCTGTCTATTGTGTACGGCGTCTGGGCCGTGCGATCTCTGATGGCGGCCGATACAGGCAACGCTCGTATGCAGGAAATCGCGTCGGCTATTCAGGAGGGCGCTCAAGCCTACCTCAATCGCCAATATACAACAATCGGGATTGCTGGCGCCGTGATCTTTGTACTGATCACTTTCCTGCTGTCACTTCCGGTTGCGATAGGCTTCCTGATCGGCGCCGTACTTTCCGGCGCGGCCGGTTATATCGGCATGCACGTCTCGGTGCGCGCCAATGTTCGCACCACGCAAGCATCGGCGACCAGCCTTGCGGACGGTCTTGCCATTGCGTTCAAATCCGGCGCGGTGACAGGCCTCCTCGTTGCGGGGCTCGCTCTTTTGTCTGTGGCGGTCTATTTTGCAATCCTGACCTCGTTTTCCGGATATTCTCCGGAAGACCGGACGGTGATCGACGCGCTGGTCGCGCTTGGTTTCGGCGCATCCCTAATCTCGATTTTCGCCCGTCTCGGCGGCGGCATCTTCACCAAGGGCGCTGACGTCGGCGGCGACCTCGTTGGCAAGGTCGAGGCTGGCATCCCGGAAGACGATCCCCGCAATCCCGCTACAATCGCCGACAATGTCGGCGACAATGTCGGCGACTGCGCCGGTATGGCGGCAGACCTGTTCGAGACCTATGTCGTTACGATCGTGGCGACGATGGTTCTGGCCACGATTTACTTTGCCGGTCAGCCGATCCTGGAATCGATCCTGCTCTATCCGCTCGCCATCGGTGCGGCCTGCGTGGTGACATCCATCATCGGCACGTTCTTTGTCCGCCTTGGCTCGAACCAGAGTATCATGGGTGCGCTCTATAAAGGCTTCATCGCGACCGGCGTCCTGTCACTGATTGCACTTTATCCCATAACGTCAGCCCTGATTGGCATGGACACCACGCTGGCCACGCCCGGCGTCACATTCACCGGGACAGACCTGTTCCTCTGTGGACTGACGGGGTTGATCGTGACGACGCTGATCATCGTCATCACCGAATATTACACGGGCACGGGATACCGTCCGGTCCGCTCCATTGCCGAGTCCTCGCAGACAGGACATGGAACGAACGTCATCCAGGGTCTGGCCATCTCACTTGAAGCGACCGCTGGACCTGCTTTGGTCATCATTGCCGGGATCATCATCACTTTCAATCTCGCCGGCCTGTTCGGCATTGCCATCGCCGTCACCCCACTGCTTGCACTGGCAGGCATGGTCGTCGCGCTCGACGCATTTGGTCCCGTCACGGATAATGCGGGTGGCATTGCCGAAATGTCTGACCTTCCCGCAGATGTTCGCAAGACCACCGACGCTCTCGATGCGGTCGGCAACACCACCAAGGCCGTGACCAAGGGGTACGCGATCGGCTCAGCCGGTCTCGGCGCGCTTGTGCTGTTTGCAGCCTATACGGAAGATCTGAAATATTTTATCGCCAATTCGGAAGAATACACTTACTTCCAGGGCGTACAGCTCGACTTCTCGCT
>JAHQVI010000111.1 GCA_019634405.1 Hyphomicrobiales bacterium | reverse complement strand
CTTCAATCACCCGCCGCCGAAGGTCTGAACTCAAACTACGTGCCATCAAAGCCTCCATCAATTCAGATGGAAACCTATGAATTACCGATAAACGAATTTGGGAATCCCAAAACGACTCTGTTTCACGTCAAAACGCTCTAGCGCGCTTGACTGTTAATCGGACTCGGCTGAGGCGCTCCATTTCTTTGCCCAATCATCGTATTTGCCTGAAAACTGGTTTGCCACTTTTCGGTTCGATGCTGTAAGCACATTTGTCCCGGCAAATCCCCGTCAGACTTTGCGGAAGCGAAAGGTAAAAATGAACGAGCGTGTCGCCACACTGATCGGGTTGTTGGCTGTACTGCTATGGGCGACCCTTGCACCGCTGACGGTGCTGGCTGCAGGCGTGCCGCCATTTCAGCTCGTCGCGATGAGTTTTGTTGCGGCGACTGCCATCGGTCTTGCCTATATTGCGCTGAGGCGCGGCGCTGCGGAGGAATTGCGCCGTGCGACCCTGCCTTCAATTCTGCTGGGCACAACCGGTCTGCTTGGCTTTCATTTTCTCTATTTTTTGAGCCTCAGTCTTGCACCGCCGCTTGAAGCCAATCTCATCAACTATCTGTGGCCCTTGCTGATTGTTCTGTTTTCGGCGCTTCTGCCCAATCAATCCGGCGGGCTGAGATGGCATCATATTGTGGGCGCGCTGATTGCATTTGCTGGCGCAGTTCTGGTGATTACCAAGGGTGAGGGCATTCCGGTTCTGAGTAGTAGCGCGCTGAGCGGCTACGGCATTGCGCTGCTATCGGCGTTGACCTGGGCAAGCTATTCGGTGCTGTCCCGCATGTTTGCCAATGTTCCAAGCAGCGTGGTCACAATCTATTGCGCGGTGACCGCTCTGGCGGCAGCCTTTGCGCATTTTCAACTTGAAACGACAAGCTGGCCGCTTACGTCGCTACAGTGGGTTGCGGCCGCCGGGCTCGGTCTGGGGCCCGTCGGACTTGCCTTTTATGTGTGGGATCATGGCTGCAAGCATGGCGATCTGCGTATACTCGGCGTATCCGCCTATTTCGCGCCATTACTCTCGACTGTGCTGCTTGTCATCGCGGGGCTGGCTGATGGAAGCTCCGTGATCTGGGTTGCCGCAATTGCGATCACTGGCGGCGCGCTGCTGGCGTCAAAGGATATGCTGACCGGTCGGCAGGGTGAGGCGGAACGAGCACCCGCGGTGCAGAGCGAACTCTGACCGCCAGGTGTTTGCGTGGTTTCTTTATCCGTGTTTCAGGAAGGAATAGCGCAGATTCGCGGCCTGTTCGCGCTGCTGTCTTTCCAGATCGGCTTCCAATTTCGCCGGAACGCCAAAATTGTCCGGAACCGGCAAATCTGCGCGCGTGGATGGCCCGGGTAGGCCAAGCTCCGGACGCGGCGTAAGACCGGAGGCATCCGTCTGAGCTTGTCCACTCTCGCTGTTATTTCCACTAGCGCCGGTCCACTGGCTCGCGCCGAACCAGACCTGAATGAGTTGATACTCGTCATCTGTCAAATCAAGGCCGACCTGCGAGCAGCGCGTCAGCACATAATCCCGGTAAGCGCGGGCGACGGCCGCGGGGGAACGCGTATGTTCCAGCCACGGATCGATCTCGTCGACAGCGTTAATAACGAAACCAACATCTTGCGCCGATAGTTTGAGCCCGGCTGCGCCAGCCCGCGAAATGACGGATTCGGCGGACCTATTGGGCGCAAAGCCATGTTCACGAACTTCTGCTGCAATAAGGGTAAAGAGTAGCTGATATTCGCTTGGCGGCAGTGGTGGAGCCTGACAAGCTTCATAAATTCGCGTTATTGAGCGCTGCAACTCAGCAAGACGACTCGTACCGCCGGCACTGGCCCCGCCTTCGCCGCTTTGCGGCGACGTAACCGGTTGTGCACGTGTCGGCGGCGCTTCGGGTTCTGGAGCCCGCTCCGCTTTCGCCGGCTGTGGCTGAGATGCCTGTTCATTCTGTCCGCGCACGATGCCGCGCAAATCCTCACGCAAGCGATGCCGCGCGGGATCGTAAACAAAGTGAGGCGGTTTTTCCGTCAGGCAGAGATGTTCGTGCAGATTCTGCGACAGGAAGTTCAGAAAGCCTCCCGATCCAGCCCAGTTGGTGCCGATTGTTTTGGGATGGCCGAGCGTCTTCTGGGCCCGGTCTGCCAGATAGGCGAGCGGAACCGGCTTTTCCGAGCTTTCAATAACGTCACGCACCAGCTCCAGAATCTCGTCGCCAATGACTTGGAAGTCGTCGATCAGCGATTGAATCGCAGCTTCGGACGAGCCAACGGCTGGACGGCGTTTCGGCGGATTGGTTGAAGACAATGCTGGCGCGGGAGACGGCGCGCTCAGATTGCCTGGAGCCGACGGCTGGGCGGGCTTGGAGGCAGGCACAAATTGCAAACTCGCAGGAGCCGGTCCGGCCTCATCGGTCAAAGCGGCATCGGGCGCCAAAAGACAGCGAATGAGGTCTTCTTCACGAATTCGGCCATCCGAAAACGCCTTGTAATAGGGCGATGTATGATCATTGGCGTAAATGACGGTCTGCCGGTTGTGCGAGCGCAGGCTCAACAGCACCGGCGTGAAATCAGCGTCGCCGGACAGGATGATGAATTCATCAAAATGTGTTGCGTGGTCGATATAATCTCTGATGTCGCAAGCAATGCGGATGTCGGAGCTGTTCTTGAACTGGGACGTCAGATGCGGACAATCCACAACTTCCAGACCAGCACGCATGAAGCTATGACGGACAAAGGCGAACGAACTCGGATCGCCAGATCCCTCGCGGCCACTGCGGCGAGGAATGGGATTTCCATAGCAACGGCCGACAGCAATCTTGCGGCGGATATTCTCAACCGGATGTTCGGTGCGTATCAAAGAGCCGGTCACCACTTGGCGCAGCCAGAAAGCTGGATTCCGGGCAAAGCGGGACGCCGCCTCTTCATGGCGGTTTTTAAGCGATAAGTATATATTATCGAAGTCTATAAAAAGCGCGGATAAACATACGCCCGCGTTTCCCGGATGCATTGCAATAAAACCCCGCTATAATCCATGCGCACCAATACCGCATTGGCGTGCTCGGAGTAACAACCCAAACTTACTAAATGTGCACCGGCGCGGCCCTCTTAAGGCCGATGTAAATCCGCAAAAATACTACATCAGCCACCGCAACTGCACTTTCGTTCATTTTTATTGCTTCGCTATTCAAAATAGCCCATAGCATGACGGAACGAATCGCCACGCTATTAACTTCAATTAAACGCCAAAGAAACAGTTACCGCAACTGCTTAGCCATGGCACGATCTTTTTCCACAACTCGCCAACAGATTATGGAAATCAGTCTTAAATTTCCCGTTTACGCTAGTGAATTCCCATTAAAATGCGTTTTTCAGACGTCTAAGTTCTGTGAAAATTGTGGCGAGCGGGTGACCGGACATACCGAGATGCTGTTGAATTTCTAAACTATCGGGGCGTAAAAACGGATTCTGTGACAACTCAGCCGCAATTGTGAACGGTACAGTCGCGGCGTTTTTGGCCCGCAATTCATCGATTTCTTTTGCGCGTTGTTGCAACATGGCATTGCCGGGCTCGACAGAAAGCGCAAAAGCCGCATTGGCCTTGCTATATTCATGACCGCAATAGACTAGCGTTTCCGGCGGCAACATCATCAGCTTTTGAAGAGACGCCCACATTGTCGGCCCGTCGCCCTCGAAAAGACGGCCACACCCCAGTGAAAACAGCGTATCGCCGACAAAAGCGACGCCGTCATCGGGCAACCAGTAGGTTACATGTCCTGCCGTATGACCGGGCATTTCGATGACGCGCACCTGATGGCCGCCGAAATCGAACGCACTGCCTTCCGAAACATTTACGTCGACGTCCGGTATCTTGCCGGCTTCTTTCTCAGGCGCAATGATCTTGCAGCCGGTTTCCGACTTCAGCGCGATATGGCCGGCAGTATGATCGCCGTGATGATGTGTCGTAAAGATATGTGTGAGCGCCCAGCCTTGCGCCGCAAGCTCGGCGCGGATCGGTGCGGGATCGGGCGTATCGATTGCCGCCGTCAATTTGTTGACCGGCTCGTGAACCAGAACGCCATAATTGTCTGAACGGCACGGAAATTGACGAATGATCAAGTCTGGCATTATTGAAGTTTCCTCATTTTACATCAATTTCTCAAGGAAAAAGCAGGAAGGCCGGCGGGCGCAAGGCGATAAACTCCAGCTTCTTTCGCTCTGAATGTTTGCCATTGCATGCATTTGCTAGCATAAATCTGCATTGGTCTCGAATCCTCAATCGGACGGCCTCAGAGGAGAGAGCTTTATGCGTCCTGACGTCAGTGAGCTGAGCCAATTTTATGCTGGCGATCTAGGTGCCGTCGCAAGACGTCTGATCATGCATCGGTTGCGCACCATGTGGCCAAGCGTTCGCGGTGAGATCATGCTTGGCATCGGCTATGCTGCCCCGTTCATGCGGCAGTTCAGACAGGAAGCCGCGCGTCAGATTTTGTGCATGCCTGAGGATCAGGGGGCGGTGCGCTGGCCGGGTGAAGGCCCCTCAGGCACTTTTCTGGCCAGCGAGACGGCGTTGCCCTTGAAGTCTTCGTCCGTGGACCGTGTGCTCGCTGTGCACTGCCTCGAACATAGCGTCGCCATTCGCCACATTCTCCGCGAAGTCTGGCGCGTCCTGTCTCCCGAGGGACGACTCATGCTGGTTGTTCCCAATCGGCGCGGTATGTGGGCGCGCGCGGATTCAACGCCGTTTGGACATGGCAGACCCTATAGCAAGGGCCAGCTTGAGCGTCAGCTTGACGATTGTCTGTTTGCCCCTACTGGCTGGGGCGCAAGCCTGTTCATGCCGCCGATGAGCCGCCAGGTCATTTTGAACACGGCAATCGCCTGGGAGCGCATTGGTCTTTACGCATGGCCGCATTTTTCAGGCGTATTGATTGTGGAGGCTGAAAAACAGGTTTATGCGCCCATCATGGGTAAGCGCGTGCCCGTTCGGGCTAGACTCCGGCCCATCCGTGCAGGCCTTGCGGCGTCACGTGGTCTTCGCCTGCCGGAAAAACCGCAGGCGGCTTAGACCGGTGCGCTTTAACAAGGCCCTGTAGCGTTCAGGCGTCATGCAGGCCAATACTGCGAGCCCGCACGCGCAGCCGCGCTCTATTCCTTTGTTCAGGAAGCCACTTTTTCGTCTGATGCTGTAATGAGTCAGACATGTTGAGACTTCGTAAAAGTGACGTTCCCAAAAACAATAACGTCCCTATCACCAGGCAATCACGCGGAAACGATTCCGGTGTGACCGGTGTTCCGCTGTAAATTCCTTAAGGAAAATTTGTTCTACTCAGGGAGCAACTACACCGGTTCTGCGGATGCTTACAACACGTCAAAGCTTTGATAGCCAGGAAACCATTTGCCTCAAGGAAATTCCGCTTTTCTCGAAGCTTTCGCGTGCACAGATCGAGACGCTCTGGGGCATGTTGCAGTTCACCGCCTATCATGAGGGTGAAGTTATCCTTGCGGAAGGCGATTGCACGCGCGACCGCATTTTCATCATTGTAGATGGGTCTGTCGCAGTGTGTAAGAACGGACGCTCGCCGCTTACGCATGAGCCGCTCGAATATGAAGTCGAGTTACGTGAGAGGGGCGAGGTGTTCGGCGCCATGTCGGTGCTGGACGGACAGCCACTTTCCGCAAGCATGCGAGCGCGTTCGCAGGTAACGATCGCGATCCTCGACATGAAGCTTTACCGCCGTGAAAAGCGTAGCCGGCGCGTACGCAACATCATCGTTACGGAATTGCGGCGCACATTATCCGGCTATGTCAGAAGCGCTCTGGATCATAAAGTGGACAGCCTGCGGCAGGAGGCGGAATTCTGGCATTACCGGGATACGGTCGGCGGCATCGTCATTGCTGCGCTTTGTCTCCTGTCGGCCTACACGCTTGCACTCAGCGCGATGCCGAGTTTTGAATCCTACCTGGACGTCAATTTCGCTCTCAGCCCGTTCATTATTTTCGTTTTTGGGGCGATCTTTATTCCCGTCATCGCGCTTAGCGGTTTTCCCATCGCGTTTTTCGGGCTCAGCTTGCACAATTGGCGTTTCGCCTTGCTTTATTCAGTATCTACCTCGCTGATCTTCATCGGCGTGGCGGCGATATTGAAGTGGGCGCTCATTCTCAGCTCACCATCGCTGGCGGGCGTCCCGGTCTTGGCTATCGGCGAAATTCGGATAGGAGACAATGAGCCTGTCGGTATCGCGTCAGCGTGGTTTTGGGGCGCAGTCGGGCTCTATCTGGCGTTGACACCCGTGCAGGAGTTTGTCGCGCGCTGTGGTGTGCAGGCGCCCTTATACGCGTTTCTCCAGGGTCCGGAATGGCGCAGGCGGATTTGGTCGATCTTCGTATCCAATCTCGTATTTGCGGCGGCGCACGCTCATATCAGCGTTGAATTCGCATTGATCGCTTTTATTCCCGGCATATTCTGGGGCTGGATCTTTGCGCGCACCAACTCTCTTCTGGCTGCCGCCGTCTCGCATTTCATGGTCGGCGGCGCAACTCTGTTCCTTATGAATTTCGAGGCGTTCCTTCACCGGTTGTTTTAGACATACGGACTCATTCGGCAGGCGCAGCGGCGGTTTGCTGATGCGCTCTCGCCCTATGCGCACGCCGTTCGGCGGCCAGGGTCGTCAGACCGAAATCGTCGAGGATGGCGTAAAAGGCCGGAACCACAAAGAGCACCAGGATCGTCGAAGCCAGCAGGCCGAAACCAAGGCTTGTGACAAGCGGGATCAGAATCTGCGCTTGAAGACTGGTTTCCGAAAGCAGCGGCAGCACACCCAGCAATGTTGTCAGGGAGGTCAGCAGGATGGCGCGGAAACGGGCCATCGACGCCTTGGGCGCAAGATCGGCGATTGTCGCGCCGGGGGTATGGTTGGTCTTGATCTCGTTCACCAGCAGAATGGACTCGTTGACGACAACGCCCGCGAGCGCGGCGAATCCCAGCATGCTTGGCATGGTGAAATCGATCCCCAGCAGGATGTGGCCGCCAATTGCACCGATAAGTGCGAACGGGATCAGGATCATTACGACGATCGGTTCGGAGTAGCTGCGGAACTGGAAACTAAGCACCAGGAAAACTCCGACAAGGCCGAGTAGAAAGCCGGACAGCATTGAGGACTGCGTCTTTCCGGATTCGCTGTCTTGCCCGGAAACATTGACGCTGACGCCAGGAAAGCGCTCTGAAAGCTCGGGCAGAAACCGCGTTCGCGTGTCGTTTATGATTTCAGATGCATTGGCAAGACGCGCATCGACATCGCCCTGAACGCTGATCGTGCGGCGGCCATTGATGCGGTTCAACCGCGAATAACCGCGGTCCTCTTCAAGCGTCGCAACGGAAGATAGCGGCACCATTGAGCCGTCCGGCGACATGATCGTGAAATTATCGAGCGTTGCAATCTCATTGCGGTCGCTTGTGGCAAGACGCGCGTCGATTTCGAAACTTTGCTCGCCGACCTGAACTTCATCCACAGTCGTTCCGAAGAAAGCGGCGCGGATCTGGTTCGCGACGTCTTCGGCGCGGAGGCCGAGGGCCAGCCCTTCTTCCTTGATCCGGATACGGATTTCAGGTTTTCCGACGCGCAGGTCATCCATAATTCCGACGGCGCCGTCATAGCGGCGCAACCAGTCCTGAAGCGCGTTGCTGGCCGCCTTGAGTTCAACCAGATCAGTTCCGGTCAGCCTGATGTCGATGGCGCGCCCGGCGGGCCCGATTGACGGTTCAGTGAATTTCAGCGAAATGACATCCGGGACCGTTCCGATTTCCTCACGCCAGAGCGCCAGGATCTGGTCCAGATTATGCGTGCGCGTTTGCGACGGCAGAAGATCGATACTCATCGTTGCGACATGGGGGCCGGATTCATTGGCATCGGAATTTTCATTATATTTGATCGTCCGGCTGCGCACGAGCGGAGCGCCGCCGGGCTGTTCCGGCGTCAGCCGCTGGTCGATTGCGTCAATCGCGGCCTGCACTCTGGCGACAACGGCCTCCGTGCGTTCCAACGGCGTTCCTTGCGGCAGGAGGATGCGCGCCTCCAGAGTGTCGCCCTCAAGATCGGGAAACGGGGTGAACTTCAATATGCCGCTCGCCATCATGGAGATCGCGACAACCAGCATTGCGATCGTTGCGCCCGCCGTAAAATATCTCGCCCGAACCACAAGCTTGGCGAACGGTCCGATGATCCGATCGCGCATCGTGTTGAGCAGCCAGCCGCTGAATTGCTGCACGCGTCCGAGACCGGTCTGTTGGCTCTTGGCCAGCGAATGGCCAAGATGGTGAGGCAGAATCAGAAAGGCTTCGACGAGAGAAACGGCGAGCACCAGAATCATGACGACCGGTACGACGCGCAGGATCTGGCCGATATTGCCCTCAAGAAAGGCCAGCGAACCGAACACGCAAAACGTCGTCAGGAAGGAGGACAGAACGCCGGGCATGACTTCCCGCGCGCCGGTTATGGCGGCTTCGGACGGCGATGCACCCGCTTCCCGCTTTTTTGCGATATTCTCCGAGATGACGATGGCGTCATCCATCAAGAGACCGATCACAATCAGCAGGCCGACCATCGTGATCATGTTGACCGTATAGCCGATTACCGCCATTGCGGCGAGGCCGCCCATGAAGGCGACGGGCAAGCCCATTGTAATCCAGAAGGCGTATCGAAAGCCGAAAAAGAACCAGGTCGTCAGACAGACAAGCGCCAGTCCCTGCGCGCCATTCGTCAGCAGCAGATTGAGACGATCACTGATGATCGATGAAACATCACCGGCTATTTCGAAGGTTACGCCGGGGGGAGCGCGCTGGCGCTCAAGCTCCAGAAACGCCTCAATCCGCTCAACCACGTCAAGCGCATCGTCATTTTCGGATTTAATGACATTGATGATGGCCGCGGGTTTTCCGTTAAAGAGCGTCTTGACTTCATCTTTCTCGAACCGGTTTTCAATTTTTGCGATATCGCCAAGCCGTATCTGAGCGCCCGAGTTGCTTGTAACGATGACGAGGCTGCGCAGGGCGTCAATTGTTTTACGCTCATCATCGACACGCAGAAGAATCTCGCCGTCACTTGCAAGTATACTGCCCGCCGGAAGATCGATGCTTTGACGCTGGATCGTGCTGGCGACGCTGGAAAGACTTACGCCATACTGACGCAGGATCGCATCTTCGATTTCAATACGATACTGGCGGTCTGAAAATCCATTGATTTCGATCTTCGGGATACCGCCAAACAGCTTCATGCGGTCCTTGATCTCTTCGGCGTAGGACAGAAGTTCGGGCCGTGTCGCAGGAGCGGTGACCGCGATCGATGCCACGAAATCCGTTCGGCCAAGTTGGACCATCGTCGGATCTTCCGCTTCATCGGGGAAATCGCTGATGGCGTCGATCTCAACTTTCAGATCGGAAAAGAACCGGTCGAGATTACCACCTTCTTCCATTTCGACAATTGCTGTCGCAACGCTCTCACGTGCCTCGCAGCTGATTTCAGCGACGCCGTCGACACTATCTACAGCATCTTCTATCCTGCGGCAGACGCCCTCCTCGACCTGCTCGGGCGACGCGCCGGGATAGGGTACGGTAATGCTCACGGAATTGGCTTCGATCCGTGGAAAGGTCGAGCGCTGCAGCGTCGGTGCGATGACGAACCCGATTGCCAGGATGGCGATCATCAGGATGTTGGCGGCAGTCGGATGCCTGGCGAAAAACTCTATCACTGCGTTTCGTCCTCTGCGGACCCAGTGGTTATCAGGGCGGCGCTGTTCTCTTCGGCGCTTTCCGGATTTTCAAGGACCGGGTCGAGAAGCATGCCTTCGATTGCGGGCGTAAGATCACTCAGTACAAGTTTTTCGCCTGGTGCGATCCCATTCGAAACGAGCGCAACCGGGCCCTGTTCCGCACGCAATTTTACCGGTTTTATGCGAAGCCTGTTGTCATCGCCTACGACGTATATCCTACCATTTCTGATTGAGCTGCGCGGAATGACAAGGGCGTCCTGGATAGGTCGGCCCTTGATCTCAACTTCGACGAACATCCCTTTGATTAGAGGCGGCTTGGTTCCGGGCCGAATATCGGCATAGGGCCGCTCCACATAAACAATCGCGCCGACTGTGCGCGTCTGCGGATTGATCGTATCGGAAGTGCGCATCACACGCGCCTGCCATTTGGCGGGCCTGTTATCCGAGATCAGGCGAACCTCCGCCGTCCATCCGATCTTGTCAATCGCTTCGGCCAGAGCATTGTCGCTCAATTGCGGCGGTAGGAAATCTGCCGGCGCGGTCAGGAGTATAAAGGACCGAAACCGGGCCTGTGGAATTTCCGCCTTGACCTCGGCTCCGCTGATGGCGTCTGCCGTCGCCAGATTGGTTCCCGCCGTCACATATTGGGTTTCTTCCGCATTCACCGTTGCGATGCGCGCATTGAACGGGAGCTTGATCGTGGTGCGCTCAAGATTGAGTTTTGCATTGTCGAGAGCGGCTTCATCGACATTGACCTGTTCGCGCTGGGCGTCGATCTGCGATGGAAAACGCCGGATAGAATTTTCCTGATCCTGAACGCGCGCCTGCTGCGTCAGCAGGACGCGCTCGGATTCATCGAGCGTAAGCTGGCTGACGGTACTGCGTTGAACGAGATCGCGCTTGCGTTCTATATCCTTGCGCGTCAGCTCCAGCGAGCGTTTCTCGATCTCCAGCGAATCCTGCGTGTTCTTCTGCTGGATCTCCAGCTCCGCCAGTTTTGCACGTGAGCTGTCCAGATTGGCCTGCGCCTGCCGAACGGCGATTTCATAATCTTCCGGATTGATTTTGATGATTTCGGTGTCTGCGGGAAGGATCGCGCCGCTTCTGAGATTGGGATGAGCGTAAACGATGCGTCCGGAGACCTGCGCAACCGCGTCCCATATCTTTTCCGGTTCGACGGTGCCAAATCCGGCAATGCTCGGAACAAAACTGACCGGCTTGACTTCCATCACGCGGACTGTGGTTTCGCGTTCGCTGGCGGGTGCCTGCTGCGGGGGCTCGCTGCGCTGCACGAAATACAGAAATTGCGCAACCGCGATGCCGATCGGCAGGGCAAAACTCAACAGACGTTTCAAGACAGTTCCAAAGCTCATTCGCCCGATCCTTGACATTCACGATTTCTCAGCCATCCAGATAAGCTTCAATAACGCGATCTGGCGAATTTATTATACGACTATCTGTTAAAACTGCTGATTTAGCCTGTTTGCTTCATTGTAAAATCTGCTCAAATTGTGATCGCTCAAAATCATGGTAATGACACGCTTTCGTGGAAAAGTCGTGATGGTGTACTTTAACTTGCCGTCATTTCGTATCCGGAGCCTGTTTTTGCAAGTGTCTCGATGTTTGTCATGTCTTCCGATTTGCGCCACCGACCGTCAACAGCGGCGGTTCGCCGGGTTGTAGCGGCGGTGATGCGATGGACATTGTGATAAGCGCCGGGCAGTGTAACAGCGTTTTCGCAAAATTCATCGTAGCATGGCGAACGTAACTGGCTGTGTATGCTTGACATTGTGGGCCATTCGGTCGATGCGGAGGGCATCCGAGTGATCTTCGATCAATCGTTTCATTATCCAATGAAGCGAATGTCTTCAAAATGATGCCGGAAGGATGCATAGCGAAATGCTGGACTGGATTGACCCCATTGCTCTTGCCGTGCTGTTGTTCGTTACGGTTCAGCGGCTGTTTGAGCTTGTTTACGCCAACCGCAACGAGGCGCGGTTGCGCGCACGCGGCGCGGTGGAGCATGCGCCGGGGCACTATCCGGCAATGGTTATCATGCACGGGGCGTGGTTGATCGGGCTTTGGGCGTTGGCGCTGGGGACGGCGCCCGAAATGGGTTGGCTGATCGCATTTTTCATTCTGCAGGCGCTGCGCATCTGGGTGCTGGCGACGCTTGGCGAACGCTGGACGACGCGGATCATTGTGCTGCCGGGCGAGCCTCTTGTACAGAAAGGTCCCTACAGGCTTATCTCTCATCCGAACTACGCCGTCGTCATCGGTGAAATTTTCGTCCTGCCGATGGCGTTTGGCTTGCTCTGGTACGCGGTGCTGTTCTCTATACTGAACGCAATTGTCCTGACAATCCGCATACGAGCTGAAAGCGGCGCGCTCTCCGGCGCGACCCAGGCCGCCTCGTGAGCATTTCGACCCAGACCCCGGACATTGACGCGCCGGCTCCGACAATCGGCGCATGGGCCGGCTTCATCGCCATGTGCATCGGCATGTTCATGGCGATCCTCGATATCCAGATCGTTGTTACCTCGCTGCCGACCATCCAGGAAGCGCTCGGCATCCGTCAGGACCAGATGAGCTGGGTTCAGACCTCGTATCTCATTGCGGAAATCATTGCCATTCCGCTGACCGGCTGGCTCACCCGCCTGCTGTCACTGAGGGTTCTGTTCGTCATAGCGGCGTCGGTGTTCACATTGGCGTCAATCGGATGCGCCTTGAGCTACGACTTTGAAAGCCTGATCTTCTGGCGCGTCATTCAAGGTTTTGCGGGCGGCATGCTGATCCCCGTCGTCTTTTCGACCGTCTTCATCATCTTTCCCGGCCGTGGACAGGGGGCGGCAACGACGATTGCGGGAATGCTGGCTGTTCTCGCGCCGACCGTCGGGCCGATCACCGGCGGTTGGATCACCTCCACCTTCAGTTGGCACTGGCTGTTTCTGATCAATATTCCCCCGGCCATCGCGGCGATCGTGACAGCGGCGATCTTCCTTCCGCGCACCGGCTCGGATCGCGGTGAGCTGCGCAATCTGGATGTCCTGTCCCTGCTGCTTCTGGCTCTCGCGCTCGCAACGCTGGAGATCAGCCTGAAGGAAGCGCCGAAATCTGGCTGGTTTTCGGGGCTGGTGATAGCGCTCGTGGCGATCAGCGTGTCGAGTGGCGCCGCCTTTATCCGCCGGACGCTTTCACGATCCAAGCCTCTGATCGATCTCAACCATTTCCGTGAATGGAACTTTGTGCTCGGCTGCGCGCTCAGCTTTCTGCTCGGCATCGGGCTTTACGGCTCTGTCTATCTGATGCCGGTCTTTCTTGGCTTCGTTCGCGGGCACGATGCACTCGGTATTGGCGAAATCATGCTCGTTACGGGCGCAGCGCAGCTGATCGCGGCCCCGGTCGCCGTGTGGATGGAACAGCGCTATAACGCCCGTTTGCTAACGCTTCTCGGTTTTGTCTTCTTTACGATCGGCATCGCGCTTAGCATGTATGACACACCGCGTAGCGATTTTAATGAGATGCTGCTTCCGCAGACCCTTCGCGGGCTTGCCGTCCTGTTCTGCATCTTGCCGCCGACAAGGATCGCGCTCGGGCATTTGCCGCCCGATCGCGTGCCTGATGGCAGTGCGCTCTACAATCTGATGCGCAATCTTGGCGGAGCGATTGGCATTGCGCTGATCGACACTGTTGTTTTCGCGCGCGTCGAGAAACACGCCACAATGATTTTTGAGCGGCTTGAGGCGCGAGACCGCTCGATGTTCGAATTCACCGGCTTGCCCTTTGTTGCACCGGAGCGCGAAGTCACCCAGAACATGATCGCCTTCGCAACGCCGGTTGTGAAGAAATCCGCGCTGACGATTGCGATCACAGAAGCATGGATGATGCTTGCGCTGCTCTCAGCGCTGGGAATTTTACTGGCTTTGCTTGTGCGTAATCCAAAGCCACAAGACGATTCCGCGACGAAATAACGGTTTTACCGACGCTGCCATTCGGGCATAACAGTGTCATGATCCGTATGACGAAACAGGATAGGTTTAACTGGACCGGGGTTGCGATCCTAAGCCTCGTCCTGCATGCGCTTCTGTTTGCGTATCATGCGACGGCCCCGCTGAAACTGGTGCGTCAGGGGAGTGCGCATGCGGGCGGCATCCTGATTTGTTCCGGCGGCGCGTTACGAAGCTTATGGCTTGGTGAAGAAAGCGAGCCGGCTAAGCCTGCGCCGGGGCAGTTACATGTCAAATGTCCTGTTTGCTCCGCGGTGGCGGCATATGTTTTGCTGCCGGATCAGGCAGACGAGCCTGTAACCAATACGGATATAGCGCAATCCGGCCTCAATACCGGTTATGGCGCCCCCCGTCGAAGCCGTCTCGCCTATAGCCACCCTGCGCGTGCGCCTCCACCCATCGTCTGATTCCGTTCAAACTTTCAAATTCTGAAACCTGTTTATCCTGATCGGCTATCCGCGAGGCAACGCCCGGGATGCGCATCAGATAACCATCTTTGGAGACGACGATGAAACTGACTTTACGCGCAACGATTGCGGGCGCGCTGGCCTCTCTTCTGCTGACGACTGCGGTTCTCGCCCATGACTATAAAGTTGGCGATCTCGGCATCGACCATCCCTGGATTCGTGCAACCCCCAAAGGCGCAAAAAACGCCGGCGGTTACATGAAAATCACGAACAATGGCAGCGAAGCAGATATTTTGGTGGGGGGATCGGTCGCCGACGCGAAGATCGTTGAGGTTCACTATATGGCCGTTGAAGACAACGTCATGAGAATGCGCAAGCTCAAAGAGGGCCTCGAAATCAAGGCGGGCGAGACCGTCGAGCTGAAGCCGGGGTCGTTTCACGTGATGATGATGGGGCTCGATAGCGGTTATGAAGATGGCAAAAAAGTATCGGGCACGTTGAATTTCGAAAAAGCCGGTACGGTCGAGGTCGAATTTACCGTTCGGAAAGCGGGCGAAACAAGCAACGACGCTCATGGCGATGATCACAGCGCCCATGGCGAGCATCATTCGCATTAGTTTAAAAGATCCGCCTCACCTCAAAAAGCTTCGGGGTGAGGCGGATTTTCCGCAATTGGCCGCTATACCGAGGACGTCAGCCCGCCATCGATGCGCCAGTTCTGTCCGGTGACATAGCCGCCCTCATCAGACGCCAGCCAGGCAATCAGCGAGGACACTTCCTCTGCCCGTCCATAGCGACCCATCGGTATTCGCGTGCGGCGGTCTTCCGTTTCCGGCAGACTGTCGATAAAGCCGGGCAGGACATTGTTCATGCGGATGTTGTCGGCTGCATATTTGTCGGCAAAGAGCTTCGTGAAACTCGCCAGTCCTGCGCGGAAAACGCCCGATGTCGGAAAGAGCGGATCGGGTTCGAAGACGGCGAATGTCGAGATGTTGATGATTGAGCCGCCACCATTTTGCTGCATGACCGGCGTCACCAGCCGTGTGGGGCGAACAACATTCAGCAGATAAACATCCATGCCTTTGCGCCAGTCTTCATCGCTGATGTCAAGTATATCGCCTTTCGGTCCGTGACCGGCTGAATTGACGAGAATGTCGATCCGTCCCCAACGTTTGATGGCGCCATCGACCAGCAATTTGAGATCTTGGCTCGACTGATTCGAGCCTGTGACGCCAAAACCGCCCAACTCATCCGCAAGGGCTTCGCCTTTGCCCGAGGATGAGAGTATTGCGACGCGGAAGCCGTCTTTCGCCAGACGCCGCGCGGCGTCCGCTCCCATGCCACTGCCGCCTGCCGTTATGAGCGCAACCTTTTCAACCACCACAATCGACCTCCATCATGCGTTTCCTATAATTATCCCGGCGGCGAAGACAAGCGATCCGCCCAGGACCACCTGCATCGCTGCGCGGATGAACGGCGTTTCCATATATTTGTTCTGAATCCACGCGATCGCCCATAATTCTATCACAACAAGGATCATGGCAATCGTTGTCGCTGTCCAGAAGTGAGGGATCAGATAGGGTAGCGCATGGCCGAGGCCGCCAACCGTTGTCATGACGCCGCATGCGATGCCACGCTTGATCGGAGATCCGCGCCCGGAGATTTGTCCGTCATCGGAAACCGCTTCGGTAAAGCCCATCGAGATGCCAGCCCCGATCGAGGCGGCAAGACCGACGAGGAAAGTTGACCATGTGTTTCCGGTCGCAAAAGCGGCGGCGAAAATCGGAGCCAGTGTCGAAACCGATCCATCCATCAGCCCCGCAAGGCCGGGCTGGACATAGGTGAGTACAAATTTGCGATGCGCGGCGCGATCTTCGTGCTCGCGGCCCTCAGAATCAAGGATGTCCTTTTCCAACTGATCGGCCTTTTCTTCATGATGCGCTTCCACCATTGCGAGATCGCCCAGTAGCTTGCGTGTATTGGCGTCCGTTGTGCGTTGCGCAGCCATTTCGTAAAAGCGGCGCGCGTCGTTCTCCATTGTCGCCGCTTCATCGCGAATGCGGTCGATCCCGAGATTTTCCATCAACCAGACCGGCCGGCGATGGTAGAATCCGGCCACATGCTCGCGGCGAATGAGCGGTATCGTCTCGCCGAAACGCGCCTTGTGCATTTCGATGAGTAAGCGCCGGTGCTCGTCTTCCTCCGCAGCCATGCCCTCGAAAATGGCCGCGGTTCCAGGAAAATCGCTGCGCAGTTTTTCCGCATATGTCCGGTAGATCCGCGCGTCGTCCTCCTCCGCCGAGATGGCGAGTGCGAGAATCTGCTGTTCGTCGAGATCGGAAAATTGCCGCCGTGACAGCACGCCTGGGATCATGTTTCCCTCCATAAATTAGAATTATTCTAATTTCATGTATGAGCGCGAAAATCAAGCCTGGGCTCAAGCTGGTGGAAAATTGCCGCGGACAGGATCAGCTTTGCGCACCGGCTTCCGCTGGAGCGGCTATCCGGGAGCGATGCGGCGCGAACAGGCAGGCAAGACCGAGTATGACGCCGGAAACAGTGGCGATCATGCCCGCTGCGCTGACGGCGTTCTCGGCTCCGAACCAGAGCGGCCCGTAACCGGCGAAAACATAACCAAGAATGGCTGATAATGCCGCGAAGACCACGCTCCATGCGATCTGCCGGTCCAGCCGGTTGGTCATGAGACGCGCGGCGGCTGGTGGACAGATGAACATGGCAATCACGATGATCGAGCCGACTGCGTCGAAAGCGGCGACTGCGGCGATGGCGGCGGCAACGACAAGGCCAAAGCTCAGCGCGCCGGTTGGAATGCCTATGGAATTGGCGTAAGCCTCGTCGAACGTTGAGATTTCCAGCGGCCGCCAGAACAGCGCCAGCCCCGCGATGATGATCAGCGTGACAAATGCGATGCGTCCAAGTTCGGGCGGCAGGTTCGCCAAAGCGGCGGGATCGGCGAGCGATGACCAATCCTCGGCGGCGAACCAGATCAGGCTTTCAAGATTGCCGTATAGCGCATGCTCGACATCGAGATGGACAGTGCTGGTATCGCTCTGCTCCAGGAGAAGCACTCCGAAGGCGAACAGCGTTGTGAAGGAAACGCCCATTGCCGCGCCCGGCTCGATCCGGCCCAGCCGTTTGATCGCTTCGATCATGACCACCGCCGCGACAGCCGCCCCGGCGGCGCCGAGCATCATCGGCCAGGTCGAAATCGCGCCGGTCAGCAGGAAGGCAACAACGATGCCAGGCAATACAACATGGCTGATCGCATCTCCAATCAAAGCCTGCCGGCGCAGGATTAGGAAATTCCCTGGAAGCGCGCATGCGACTGACGCAAGAACGCCCATCAGCAATGGCGTCAGGCTGAGCTGTACGAAATCAGCGCCCATCAACCTGCTCCACCAAGCGGGGCGCGCGCGTTGATACGGCGGTCGATCTCAGCGATTTCATCATTGGTGAGCACGGTTTCAATCGGGGTGAGCCCGTCATAGCGGCCGATCACGGCGACGTCCCGGTTCATGGCGCGCGCAACCTCCCAGCGTTTTTCATCTCGCAGTGCTTTTGCCGCCTGTGTCCGGCCTTCCGCCGTGGGCACCCCGTCCGGACGGATGAAACCGGCCCGGGTGAGCACTTTCAGCGTCAGCCCATCGTGAATGGCTTCGTCCCGCGCGATCGCGAGCAGGCCCTGCCGGCGATGGACGCGGATCTGAAAAATCCGGCGTGCGGCAAGCGCAGCGACCACGCCGCGGTTTGGCGCAAACATCATCGAGAACGCAAAGATCGCAAAGCAGATCAGTACGATGACGGGGCCGGTCGGGATGCTGGGCGCGGCGGCGGAAATTGCAGTGCCGACATAAGCAGAGACGCCGCCGAACGCCCCCGCAATCCAGATGAGATTGTTCGTGTGATTGGTCCAGAAGCGTGCGGCGACCGAGGGGATGATCAACATGGCGACGATGAGGATAAGGCCGACAAGTTTCAGACCGATGACCGTCACGGCCATGACAAGCCCCATGATGGCAAGATCGATGCGCTCGACATTGCGCCCGGAGGCGGCTGCAAAATCGGCATCGAACGCAACGAGCGTCATCGGACGACGAAATGTATAAGTCGCCACGACCGCCAGCGTTCCGCCAATTGCGATCACGAGCGCATCCTGAAACAGCATGCCGGCGGTTGACCCGAGCAGGAAGCTTTCGAGCCCGGCCTGTTTGCCGGACGACATGGTCTGGATGATCGTCAGAAGGACAATACCGAAGCCGAAAAACACCGAGAGCACGGCCCCGATCGCTGCGTCTTCGGCCAATCGGGTATGTTTCGTGATCCATTCAACGGCCAGAAGACCGGCAAAGGCGCTGATCGCCGAGCCGGCAAGCAGGCCAATGAGATCGCGCCCCTCGCCGCCAAGCATTACCATGACAATGAAGGCCACCCCGACGCCGGGAAGCGTGGCGTGGGCGACTGCGTCGCTCAACAGGGCGCGTTTGCGCAGAAACAGAAATGTGCCCGAACTGCCCGCCGCGATCCCAAGCATTGCGGCGCTGACCGCGACAAGGGCGGCGTTATATCCCGATTGCAGAAGCAGCGCGTTAAGCAGCTCAGTCATTTACCGGGTTCTCATCACGCAGCCGGAAGACTCAGCTGGTCGATATGGGCGGTCGCGAGACGGCCGCCATAGGTCGATATCAGATTTTCCGCCGTGAAGGCCGTTTCGACCGGTCCTTGTGCGATCCTGGTCTTGTTGATCAGGAGGACATGGTCAAAATAGTCCGTGATCGTCGCCAGATCGTGATGGACGCAAACGATCGTCCGGCTTTCGGCTTTCAGGCTCTTGAGAACGTCGATGATCGTGCGCTCCGTTGCGGCGTCGACACCGGCGAGCGGCTCGTCGAGCAGGTAAAGATCGGAATTCTGCGCCAGAGCGCGGGCAAGGAAAACGCGTTGCTGCTGACCGCCGGAAAGCTGCCCGATCTGCCGTTCGGCAAAATCGCTCATGCCGACGCGATCGAGGCAGGCGTGTGCCTTGTCGTGATGTTTCTTCGTTACGAAATGAAGAAGGCCGAGTTCGCGGTAAAGCCCCATCATCACGACATCGATGACGCGTGCGGGGAAATCCCAGTCTACGCTGGCCCGCTGAGGTACGTACGCAATGCGTCGCCGGGCTTCATTGAGCGGCTTTCCGAAAATGCTGATCGTGCCGGATAGGCGCGGGACAATGCCGAGCGCAGCTTTCAGCAGCGTTGATTTGCCGGCTCCGTTCGGACCTATGATTGCCGTCATGCTGGCCGGTTCAATATTGGCGTCGACGGAAAAGATCGCCGGGCTGTCGCCATAGGAAACCGTCAGGCCATGAATATGCAGCGGGCTTTCTGTGTCCGAAGCTGCGCTTGGCGGCGCGTCACTTCTTGCCGCAACTCTGAGAGTTTCCGATGTCATCTGCATCTACGCTCCAATTCCGGTCCGGTCAGCTTCCCGATGCGAGGCGTCCATGCATGCCGCGTTCCGGCGCTTCGCCTCCAAGCGCGCGCACGATAATGGTCGCGTTATAGTCAATCATGCCTATATATGTGCCCTTATAGGAGCCGGGTTCACCCATCGCGTCCGAGAAAAGTTCGCCGCCGATCATCACATCATGGCCTTTGACCGCAGCGCCTTCGATCAAGGCGCGGATATTGCGATCCGAGACCGAGCTTTCAACGAAGACCGCGCCGATTTTTCGCTCGACGATCAATTCGACCAGTTCGGAAATCCGGTTCAGGCCGGCTTCGCTTTCGGTCGATGTGCCCTGAATGCCAATCACCTTGAAATCATAGGCTCTGCCGAAATAGTTGAACGCGTCATGCGCGGTCAGCAGAACGCGGCTTTCTTTCGGTATAGTCGCCAGTGCACTCTTCGCATAGGCGGAGAGCTGTTCAATCTCTTCAAGGTGCTTTGCTGCATTGGCTTCGAACAGCGCACGGCTCTCCGGTCTGGCCTCGATCAGGGCGTCGCGGATTGCCGTGACCGCGCCGGTCCATAATTCAGGAGCCATCCAGATATGCGGGTCGAATTTGTTTTCATAGTCCGCATGGGCGATCAGCAGATCCTTGGGGAGAGCTTCGGCCACCGCGACAACCCGGTTCCGTTTCGCCAGCTTTCCCATGAATTCTTCCATCTGCGCTTCAAGATAAAGCCCGTGCCATAAAACGAGGTCGGCTTTGAGAAGCGCGGCAATATCAGTTCGGGTCTGGCGATAGGCGTGAGGATCGACCCCCGGCCCCATCAGAGCCTTGATCTCGGCTTCGTCTCCTGCAATCTGGCGCGCTGCGTCGGCGATCATGCCGGTTGTCGCCACGACCTTCAGTTTTTCCCCGGAAGCATTTGCGGCCGTAGCAAGAGGCAGGGCGAGGCTAATCGCTGCGAGGCAGGCTAAGACTACGCGCCGTGATATTGGCATTTTGGCCCTTCCAGACTTGTTTATCCGCATAATTGCATTTTTATTTATTGCGAATGATTTGCATAAGCATTAGAGGCTGTCAACGTCAATGCGAATCATTTGCATCTTGTACTTGCAAATGCGTCGCAACTAGATAGAATGAAAGCTATGAGCAATGTTGTGAGTCAGGTGAAGGAATTCGAGAGAGTTCTTCGCGCGGACGGTGTGCGCATAACGCGCCAACGCACTGCAATTCTTGCTGTTTTAGCGGAAGCCAGTGATCACCCCGATGCGAACGAGCTCCATCGCCGCGCGCAGGACATCGATCCCGCCGTTTCACTTGCGACCGTATATCGCACCCTATCCGTTCTTGAGAAACAGGGCGTCGTCCATCGGCATAGTTTTGCTGAGACGTCAGCGCGTTTCGAGACGGCGGACGTTCCACATCACGATCACATCATCGATACCGATACCGGCAAGATCATCGAGTTCCGTTCGCCGGAAATCGAGAGAATGCAGGAAGAGATCGCTGAGAAATACGGCTACGAGATCCTGCATCACAAGCTTGAGCTTTATTGCCGGAAAAAGGAAAAGACGACGACTTGAAACGTCACCTGCTTCAAGCCGTTCCGTTGCCTGATTTTACACCAATCCGCGCGATGCAAGGTTCCGCATCAGGCTGCTGGTCCCGAATGTCCATTCCGGACACTCAGTGGCAAGAGCAACGGTATTTACAAGAGCGCCAAGGCCGGGCGTGCTGATTGTGACGACATCACCCGCTTTGTGTGTAAAGCCTTCGCCGGGAACGCTGCGATCCTGCGTCGGCGCGAACATCGTTCCAAGAAACAGCATGAACCCGTCCGGATATTGATGGTGCCGCCCAATTGTCTGCGACACGAGATCGGCCGGGTCGCGGCTGATCTCCTTCATTGACGATGCGCCGGCGAGCGTGAAGCCATCGGGGCCTTCGACCGTCATGTCGAGTTCAGCGGCCCGCACATCGTCAAGTGTGAACCGATCATCGAACAGGCGGATGAATGGCCCGATCGAGCAGGACGCATTATTGTCTTTCGCCTTGCCGAGCAGGAGTGCGGAGCGGCCTTCGACGTCACGCAAATTGACGTCGTTTCCAAGCGTTGCGCCGCAGATCCGGCCCTTGCTGTTGACGGACAATACAATTTCCGGTTCCGGATTGTTCCAGGTCGAGACGGGATGGACGCCAACCAGCGCGCCCCATCCGACTGCGGACATTGGCTGTGACTTGGTAAAAACTTCTGCATCCGGACCAATGCCAACTTCGAGATATTGCGACCACATCCCCTCCGCCGTCAATGCGGCTTTGACCTGCGTGGCCTCGCTTGAACCGGGCGTGATGCTGCGCAGACTGTCGCCGATCAGAGATTTGACCTTTGCGCGGATGGCTTCCGCGCGGGACGGATCGCCGCCTGCGCGCTCCTCGATAACGCGCTCGATCATCGAACGTGCAAAGGTAACGCCGCAGGCTTTCATGGCCTGGAGATCGCAGGGGGCGAGCAGTCGGAGGGCGTCATCCGATCCGGTTCCTGACGCGTCAAGACAGTCTTCAAGCCTGCCGATCTCTTCGCCCGGCGCATTCAGCACATAATCGGCCGGCGTGTCCATTTCGAGTATGTCACGAACGGTTGGCGCGGCCTTGCCGGTAATGTCGATCACGGCGCCATTACGGATTGTGATAATCGAAGGGCCGATGTCCGGGCGCTCCGCGCGCCCCAACAGAACGGCGGCGCTGTCTTCTGGAATGATATTGGCCAATGCGCTTCTCCCCCGAATTTGTTTGTTTCGTATGCCAGTTTAGCCACCATTTTGGGCTGCGCTCAATCTCTTAACGTCAGGGGAAATCGTCGAGATCGAGCGCGAGTTCGCCGGCAAGCCATGTCATGAAGCGCCGCAATGTCTGTCGTTGCCGTGTCGTGCGGGGATAGACGAGATAGTGGCCGGTATATTGAAGGTCCCCGGCGATGCCGGACAGGGGCGCGACCAGCCGACCGTCACACAGTTCGCGTTCGGCAAGGAAACGCGATTCCAGCACCACGCCTAGACCGTCAACCGCCGCCGCAATCGCCAGAAAGCTGCGGTCGAAGCGCATGCCGTGAGGTTGCGGCGCGCTGAGGCCGTTTGCCCCGAACCATGCCGACCAGCGTATGCGTTTGTTGTCGCTCTCGATCAGCGGTTGGTTCAACAGATCATCAGCGCTCTGAATGGCTTTGGCCAGCGCCGGCGAACAGAGCGGCGTGATCGTTTCCTCAACGAGCGGGATCGCGGCCAGCCCTTCCTGTCGAGGCGTGCCATAGGTTATGTCAGCGTCAAAATCATCGTTCACGAAGCGGATATAGTCCGTATTTGCGGCCAGGCGGATCTGGATGTCCGGACAGGCCGCCATGAAGCTGGGCAAGTGCGGCGTCAGCCACTGTGCCGCAAAGCTTGGCGCGCAATGAAGCCGCAGCAATTGCGGTCTTCGCGTTGAGACGACGTCCATCCCTCGGCGCAATTCCTCAAAGGCTCGCCCGATATGCAGCATCAACGCTTCGCCTTCCGGGCTCAGATGGACGGAGCGGCCGTCGCGTTCGAAAAGGACCGTGCCAAGGCTGCGTTCAAGCTTGCGGATCGCATGGCTGACCGCGCTTGGCGTGAGATTCAACTCGGTAGCGGCGGAGCGGAACGAGCCGTTGCGGCCAGCGGCGTCAAAAACGCGAAGAAGCGAGAGCGGAACCTGATTGAGCATCCCATAGATGAACAAAATTCACCTGTTATTGCAAATATCGCGTTTGTCAGTCCGTAAAATTCGGTAAATCCTGAGTATCCGCTGATTTCTGAGCCGAAAATTTCAAGTCTGGGGAGAGACCATGCTTCTGGCGGGGAAAACGGCCGTTATTTCCGGCGCTGCGGGTCCCCGAGGTATCGGATTGGCGACAGCGCGCCTGTTTGCCGAACATGGCGCTCGCGTTGCCATTCTCGATCTGGGAAGAGCCACGCCCAAGCAGGTTGCGAGCGGCGTTGGCGAGGGACATATCGGCATCATATGCGACGTGACGAGCAAGGCCGCGTGCCGTGACGCAGTCGAACAGGCTCTTGCCGCTTTCGGCAGGATCGATATTGCGATCTGCAACGCCGGCGTCACCCAACCGCTTAAGGTCATGGATATTGACGATGCGGCATGGGATGCGGTGCTCGACGTCAATCTGCGCGGCGTGCTCAACCTGAGCCAGGCCGTCATTCCCCATATGCGCGAGCGGCGGAGCGGCGCAATCGCCTGCATGTCGTCCGTATCGGCGCAGCGGGGCGGCGGTATTTTCGGCGGTCCGCATTATTCTGCCGCGAAAGCCGGGGTGCTTGGGCTGGCCAAGAATATGGCGCGGGAGCTTGGCCCGGACGGCATCCGCGTCAACTGCGTGACGCCCGGCCTCATACAGACCGATATTACCGGCGGCAAACTCACCGACGAGATGAAGCGGGATATCGTCAAAGCCGTACCGCTGGGCCGTCTCGGCGAAGCGTTGGATGTGGCGCGGATCTTTCTTTTTCTAGCATCCGATCTTTCATCCTATGTCACAGGCGCTGTCATCGATGTGAATGGCGGCATGCTGATCCACGGATAACACAATGCAACGACCACGGAAGAACGTTTCGAAAGAACTGTTGGCCGAAAAAGCCAAGATGATCCGCCGGGAGACGGTCAAGCTGACGGATATCTGCGGTTCCGGTCACTATGGTTCGGCCTTCTCCATGGCCGAACTCGTTGCCGCGCTCTACTACGAATTCATGCATGTCGATCCCGGCGATCCCCAATGGATGGATCGCGATCGCTTCACCATGGGCAAGGGCCATGCCGCTATCGGCCTCTTCCCGGTGCTGGCGGATCTGGGATTTTTCTCATGGGATGAGCTGTACAGCTATACGCGGCTCGGCTCTCCGTTTGGCGACCATCCGGACATGAGGAAGGTTAAGGGCGCGGATTTTTCTTCCGGCTCGATCGGACATAATCTGTCCGTGTCCGTTGGTATGGCGCTTGGTCTGCGCCGCAGGAAATCGCCCGCGCGCGTCATCTGCTTGATGGGCGACGGCGAGCAGGCGGAGGGGCAGGTCTGGGAAGCGGCGATGAGCGCGGCGCATTTCGGCCTGGGCAATCTTCTTGGCATCGTGGACATTAACAAGGTTGGCTCGGATGGGGACGTGTCGGAGACGATGAACAATGAGCCGCTGCATGAGAAATGGCGGGCATTCGGATGGGATGTCGAACGGATCGACGGTCATGACCCTGACGCAGTTGGCGACGCGTTGAATTGGGGCCTGAACGCCGACCGCGACAAGCCAGCCATCATTCTTGCCGATACCGTTGCGGGCAAGGGTGTCAGCTTCATGGAACATCGCTGGCAATGGCATCTTGGCTATCTCGGCCCGGCCGATCGCGACCGCGCGCTGGAAGAGATCGAGAAGGGACTTAGCTGATGAACACGGTCTATGACACGATCCGCAATCCCGCCGTCGATATGGCTGAGTCCACCGTGCAGACAGACTTCGATGATAAGTCCTGGGATATGGTGGGCAGTCTGAACCTGTCCCTGCAACTTCCGACCGGCGAGGCCCTGATCGAGCTGGTGGAGCAGGGGCATGACGACATTGTGGTGTGTACGGCTGATCTTGGCCGTCCGACGCAGGTCATCAATTTCGGCAAACGCTATCCGGACCGCTACTTTAATTTCGGTATCGCGGAGCGGAACATGATCGGCGCGGCGGCGGGACTGGCGACGACAGGCCATCTCCCGGTCATCAGCAATTACAGTTTTTTTCTAGCCTTGATGGGGGCAGAGAACATCCGTAACGACATCGCCTATCCGAACCTGAAAGTGCGGATGGTCGGCACCCATTCCGGCATCGCAATGGGTTTTTACGGCACATCGCATCATTGCAATGAGGATATCGGCCTGTTGCGCGCGATAGCCAATCTGACCGTCATGGCGCCGTGTGATGCCATGACGGTCAGATTGGCTCTGAAATCGACGCTCGATCATGACGGGCCGATCTATTTCCGTGTCGGTCGCGGACGTGAAGCGCCGATCTATGAGCAGCCACCGGAGTGGCGCATTGGCGGCAGCCATCAGCTTCGCGACGGGAAGGATGCAACGATCTTCGCAATCGGCAATCTCGTAAAAGCTTCGCTCGACGCACATGACATTCTGGCTGGCGAAGGCATAGGCTTGCGCGTTGTCGACGCTTATTCAATCAGGCCGATTGACGAGGCGGCGATCCTGTCCGCAGCCAAGGCTCACGGCGTCATCCTGTCGGCGGAAGAGCACAATATCACCTCCGGTTTCGGTAGCGCTGTTGCCGAAGTGCTCGCTTCGCATGGCGTAAGCGCCAAACTTGTTCGCATAGGCATGCCTGACCAGTATTCGCTGCTCGGCCCACCAACTCATCTTTACAAACATTATGGCCTCGACGGCGAAGGCGTCGCCGCGAAAGTGCGAGACGCTCTCAAGGCCGGTTAGGAATTGCATAAAAGATGATGAACCCTGAAAGACTGCCTTAAGCGTAAGCTGGTTGTGTATGCACCTCCTATTTGTGATAAGAGCAACTTCTGGTAAGTATTAAGAGCTTTGATTGCGCGGATCCGCTTCGCACGATTCATAATAAAAAATTATCTGATCAAGACTCTGGAGTCGCACATGACCGCATTGCCCACATCCGTCATCGTCACGCGAAAATTGCCAGAGCCGGTTGAGGGGCGTATGCGCGAACTCTTCGATGTTCGTCTGAATGAAGACGATCATCCGATGAGTCGCAGCGAACTTGCGGAAGCCATGCGTGAGGCGTCTGTCCTGGTCTCGACCGTGACCGACAGGATCGATCGCGGCCTACTCTCCCAGAGCGGACCCAATCTCAAGCTGATCGCCAATTTCGGCAATGGCATCGATCATATTGATCTCGACACCGCGATAGCCCGCGGTATCACCGTAACAAATACGCCGGATGTGCTGACCGAAGACACGGCGGATATGACCATGGCGCTAATCCTCGCCGTTCCGCGGCGGTTGTCTGAAGGCGCCAGCTACCTGAAGGACGGCAATAGCTGGCAGGGCTGGTCGCCGACCTGGATGCTGGGCCG
>JAHQVI010000110.1 GCA_019634405.1 Hyphomicrobiales bacterium | reverse complement strand
TTCCAGCAATTTGGCCGGCTGCCATGGCGGAACGTCATCGAAAATGTTGCGCTCGGCCTCGAACTGGCGGGCGAGCCACGCAAGGAGCGCGAGGCGAAAGTCCGCAAGCAGCTTGAACTTGTTGGCCTGTCCGACTGGGCTGAGCACAAGGTCAGCCAGCTTTCCGGCGGCATGCAGCAGCGCGTCGGGCTCGCCCGGGCCTTCGCCACGGACGCGCCGATATTGCTTATGGACGAACCGTTTTCGGCGCTGGATCCTTTGATCCGCACGCGTCTTCAGGACGAGCTTCTGGAGTTGCAGCGCAATCTCAGGCGCACGATTATCTTTGTCAGCCATGACCTGGATGAGGCGTTCAAGCTCGGCGACAGGATCGCCATTCTTGATGGCGGCCGGATCATTCAATGCGGCACGCCGCGAGAAATCATCCGTTCCCCTGCCGACGATTATGTTGCGGATTTCGTCGAACATATCAATCCGCTGCGTGTCCTGCGTGCTGCGGACGTCATGTCGGATGGCGAAGCGGACATGGATTGGCAATCGGTCGAGGCGACGACATCCCTTGAGGATGTCATGGATGAGCTGAAAAAGAACATCAACGGTCTGCGCGTGACCTGCAAGTCGGGAAAGACCGTCGGCATTGTACGCAATCGTGACGTGGTCGCCGCGCTCGCCCCGTAACTTCATTGGCTGGCCGCTTGTTACTCGC
Source organism: Hyphomicrobiales bacterium (assembly GCA_019634405.1). Classification (GTDB taxonomy): domain Bacteria; phylum Pseudomonadota; class Alphaproteobacteria; order Rhizobiales; family Rhodomicrobiaceae; genus JAHQVI01. The sequence continues at coordinate 5,060 of JAHQVI010000110.1, read as the reverse complement.
AGTCTCAAGCGCCAACTGCAAGCGAATCATCGCCGTGCCGCGCAGACCCGGCATCCCGATGTTGCCAATCTGGCAATGCGTGCCTGCTCTTTAAATACTTCCCCCGCTCCGAACAGCTCACTAGTCTTTGTGGGATTTGAAATGGAGTGGTGATGTCGAGATCTAACGGAGAAATCGAAACGCGCCTTGCCGCGATGGGGCTTGCCTTGCCGGAGCCGCCAAGACCAATCGGGAACTATCTGCCAGCCGTCCAGGTCGGCAACATCCTCTACGTGTCGGGAACGTTGGGAACGGTGCGTGACGAAAATGATCAGGACATCATGCCGATCGCGGGCAAGGTCGGAGGTGAATTAACGATCGAGCAGGGTTATGAATCCGCGAAACTGATGGCGCTCAATCATCTCGCCCTGATGAAGAAGGTCATCGGCGATCTGGACCGCATTGAACGGATCGTAAAAATGGTCGGTTACGTCAACTCCGCGCCCGGTTTTACCGAAGCGCATCTCGTGTTAAACGGCGCATCGGATCTCTATGTCACCCTGCTGGGCGAAGAGCGCGGAAAACATGCAAGGGCTGCTCTGTTCCAGCATGAGCTGGGTCTGAACGCCCCGGTTGAAGCCGAGATGACGGTGCAAATCAAATCAGATTAAGCGGATCGGCGACGTCTGTTTTCCACCAGTGATCACAGGCATCGGCAAGCGCTTTTTCATCATGTGCTTGCCAGGCCGCAAAACAATCTCCCGCAAATTCTGAAAAGATGCGTGAGGCGGGGGAAAGCGCACGCTGGCGGCGTGAAGCGATTGACAGTTTGCGTTTTGCGAAGGGCGTACAGTTCAGGTTGACCGGAGCGAGTTCCAGATTTTTGACTGCCGCGTATACCGCCTGAACCGGCATGAATACGACCATATTGTTCAGCGATGCGTAACGATGCAGAAACTGGAGATTGTTGCTGACAGCCTTGGGGACGACGACGGCTTTTTCCTTTTTCGCTACACGCCGTACCAACTGGCTGATGCCGAAGCTTGAGTCAGGCAAAACGTGATCGAACTTCAACAATTCGCGTAAGCTGACTTCAACGCCATTCGCCAATGGATGGCGTTGAAGTCAGCTTACGCGTATAGAGGCTGCTCGTAATGCGCCATAACATCAATGGAGGGATGGTAGGAAAAGTCGTACACGAACCCCAATTCGGTTTCATATTGCTCCAGCGCGTCGATAATTTTATCCCGACTGGCGATTTTGATATCGAAGAGGACTTCGGGATAACGTTTTGCGAAATTCGTCAGGACCTCAGGAAGAAAGTTCTCAGTTATCCCTTCTACGGTCGTGATCCGGATTGTTCCCCTATGCAGCTCCTTGAGGTCATCGATATCTGATTGAACGAGCTGCAGTTCGGCTTCGATTTTTAGCCCGTGAGCCCATAGCCGTTCCAATGCGGAAATTTGGCGGCTTATCGCAGAAGCTGCGATATGCAGCCGTTCAGAGGCCCGGCGAATGGAGTTGCAGCGGGCAACTTCCAGGAAGTATCTCAAGGCGCTTAAATTCATAACATTTTTTATATCCGTCGCTTAGAAAATGGGCAATAGCGCCATAGTTTTGTTGCCAAAAAGGCAACGCGCGCCTCGCAAGTTAATACTTCTGCGAACGTTTTCCGAGTGTCATAATTTACTTGTTACCGGATTGCATATGCCGGTTAAGAACGGAAAACTCGGCTGGCCGGAAATTTTGCTTTCAACAGAGAAGCGGGTTTTCCCTTTCTACTTAATACTCAAGAACTGCTCTTCCAGTGACGCTGGTATTCCGTTGAGGAGGACAAGAGCAATGAAATGGACAATTTTCGCAACAACTTTCTCGGTTGTGCTGTCTCTCTCCGGTGCGGGCCTGGCTGATACGATCAAGCTGAAACTGGGGCATACTGGCGCGCCAACCCACCACTACCAGACAATCTCCCAACAATTTGCCGATACCGTCAATGAGCGGACTGGCGGCGCGATTGAAATTCAGGTCTTTCCCGCTGATCAGCTGGGCAAGCAGCTTGAAGCGGTAGAAGGCACAATGGTTGGAACACAGGACATCTTCCTCGTGTCCGATACGGTATTGTCGAACTGGATACCCGACATGGGAATCCTGAACCTGCCATTTCTCTTTTCCTCACTTGACGATGTTCACAAAGTTCTTGAAGGCCCGGTCGGCGACAAGCTCGAAGCCAAGATGAAGGGTTCGGGCGCCGTAGTCATCGGATGGTGGATGGGCGGATTGCGCAACGTTACGAATAATGAACAGCCGATCATGAAGCCGGAAGACCTCGAAGGCGTGAAAATTCGCGTGCCTGAGGGGGAAGTGTTTGTTGAGACATTCAAGGCAATGGGCGCAAATCCCGTGGTGATCTCTTTTGGCGAACTCTATTCAGCGCTTCAGCTTGGAACAGCGGACGCTCAGGAAAATCCGCCTGCGCACATCCTGACGAAAAAGTTCTATGAGGTGCAGGCTTATACCTCCAAGACGGCGCACATCTATCTAGGTTCGCCGCTGATCATGAACGAGGACAAGCTGAATTCCATTCCGGAAGAACACCGGAAGGTTCTTCTGGATACAGCCACGGAGATGGCAGCGCTGCATCTTAAAATGGTCAATGATCTTGAGGCTGAACAATGGGCTGAACTGGAACGTCTTGGCAACAAGATCAATGACGTTGACACCGCCCCGTTCAAAGCAGCACTCGCCCCTGTCATTGATCAGTTCAAGCAAAAGCTTGACGCTGAAATCATTGAAGAAATTCAGACGACGCTCGCAAACTAAAAGCAAAAGGCCGAGGCAGTTCTTGCAAGACTGCCTCGCAGGCACGAGACCGGTATGAACCCACTTGACTGGCTGGAAAAAACAGTGAAAGCCCTCGCAGGCCTGTGTCTTGTAGTGGTGTTTGCATTGGTCGTGGCACAGGTTGGAAGCAGGTTCCTGCTGAACTTTTCGCTCGCTGCTGCAAGTGAGCTATCAATCTATGCGATGATCTGGTCTGTCTTCCTTGGAGGCGCGGTCGCATTTCGAAATCAGCAACATATTGCAATGGATTTCATCAAAAACAGTTTGCCGCACCGCGCGGTGAAGGCGGCGGACCTCATTATTTTTTCCTGCCTTGTGCTCATACTGGGCCTTCTGGTGATTAAAGGTTACGACCTCTCACAGCGCGCAATGTTCCAGAAGTCAGCCGCTGCGGGGCTGCCCGTGGGCTATGTTGTCATGGCAATCCCGGTTGGATCTTTGCTGGCGCTTGTCTTTCTGATTGAAAATCTGGTCGTTCGGTTGCGGCGGGGGTCCGGCAATGATTGAGATCCTTTTCCCAGCTTTGCTGATCCTGCTTTTGCTTGGAGTTCCGGTTGCGTTTGCTCTGGGTCTGGCATCCGTTGCCGCTCTTTATCTTGCCAGCGGTATTCCGCTTATCATCCTGCCGCAAAAACTATTCAACGGATTGAACAGCTTTCCGTTTCTTGCAATCCCGCTTTTTCCTCTGGCTGGCAATATCATGGCGGAGGCTCAGATTTCCGAGCGTCTCGTCAAGCTCCCGGTCTCTTTCTGGGGCGGTTTCCGGGCGGACTTGCGCAAATGTCGACAGGAGCGTCGGCCTTTTTCGGTGCGATTTCCGGCTCCGCCCCGGCAACGACATCCGCTATCGGATCGATCCTGATCCCATCCATGATCCGCCGCGGCTATCCGCCTCCTTATGCTGCTGCGGTCGTTGCCTCGTCCGGCGCACTCGGTCTTATTATCCCCCCGAGCTTGACAATGGTTATATACGGCACGATCGCCGATGTTTCGATTGGCGACCTGTTTATTGCCGGGATTTTGCCAGGCCTGGCGATCGCTATTGCGCTTGGACTGGTCAACTATGCTCTCGCGCGCAAAAACGAGCTTGCCGCAGAACCGGAAGAAACCAAGGAATCCAGGGGGAAAATTGTCCGTGAAAGCGGTCTTGCCCTGATGATGCCGGTCATTATTCTGGGCGGTATTTACGGCGGCGTCTTCACGCCAACCGAATCTGCCAGCGTTGCCTGTCTTTATGGGCTGATCATTGGCCTTTTCATATATCGAACGATTTCGATCAGATCCCTGGCGCGGATCTTCATGAACACTGCCGTCAGCTCCGCAATTGTGATGTATTTGATGGGAACGGCAAACGCATTTTCGTTTATCATTACCGCAGAACAGCTCCCTCAATCTGTGGCGGGCGGCATTCTTGGCGTAAGCGACGATCCAATGATCATCATGATGCTGATCATGCTCTTGCTTCTGGTTGCAGGCACCTTTCTCGACAATGTCGCTGCGCTGGTGCTTCTCGTTCCGACATTGGGCACGCTGATTGCTGCGCTGGGGATCGATCCGGTTTACTTCGGCGTCTTTACGGTCATAGCCCTTGCAGTGGGGAACTTCACGCCGCCGGTCGGGCTGAATCTGTTCATTGCGGCCGGGCTGTCCGGCTCATCGATAGAGCAAATTTCCAGGAATGCGCTGCCCTATATCGCCGCCTATATCATCGTACTGATCCTGATCATTGTCTTTCCTGCAATGGTGTTATTATTCGTCTAACCCGTTTTCCTTCAATCAAAGCAATCGCCAGGACCGACATGACAACGCGTACGCCTCATCAAACCGCTAGCGCCATGGCCCAAAAGTTGCGCTCGGGTAACGCTACGTCCGTCAATCTCGTCGAACAGGCTCTGCACCATATTGAGGCGCATGACGATCCCGCTATTTTCATCACTCTGACGGCGGATAAAGCGCTGGAGCAAGCGCACGCCAGCGATGAACGGCGCAGACAGGGGCGGCCGCTAAGCCCGTGGGACGGCGTCCCGAGGGCATGGAACGACCTGTTCGATTTAACAGAAACGCCGACAACGGCCGGGTCGAAAGTCTATGCGAACGCCGCGAGCCCGGACAAAGATGCGCCGGTCGTTTCATATTGCAAGGACGCCGGCCTCATTTCGCTCGGCAAGACTAATCTGTCTGAATTCGCCTATTCGGGACTTGGCCTGAACCCCCATTATGGAACGCCGGTCAATCCCTTC
>JAHQVI010000109.1 GCA_019634405.1 Hyphomicrobiales bacterium | reverse complement strand
CGGCTTATGGCGAAGAGCTTTTTGGTCCTGTGGCGGCGATTATCCCGGCAGCGGATGAAGCAGAAGCGATCCGCATCGCCAATGACAGCGAGTTCGGTCTGGGCAGCGGCGTGATAACATCGGATCTGGCGCGCGGCGAGCGGATCGCGGTCGAGGAGATCGAGGCAGGCTCCGTATTTGTCAACGATCAGGTCGCTTCCGACGTGAAACTGCCCTTTGGCGGGATCAAGAACAGCGGCTATGGGCGCGAGCTTTCGCATTATGGCGTCAAGGAGTTCGTGAACATCAAGACCATTGTTGTTCGCGAAGGCTGAGCCATGCCAAAGGGATCAGATCTGTTCGTTCACGCGCTCGAAAATGAGGGCGTTGAGTATGTCTTTGGCGTGCCGGGTGAGGAAACGCTGGACTTGCTGGAATCGCTGCGGCAGTCCAACATCCGTTTCATCGCCACCCGCCACGAGCAGGCCGCCGCTTTTATGGCGGCGACCTATGGTCGTCTGACCGGTCGTCCCGGCGTCTGCCTGAGCACGCTTGGCCCCGGTGCGACCAATCTCGTCACCGGCGCGGCCTATGCGCTTCTGGGTGGCATGCCCATGCTGATGATTACAGGGCAGAAGCCGATCCACCAGAGTAAGCAGGCCCGGTTCCAGATCATCGATGCCGTCGGCATGATGAGCCCACTGACGAAACAGGCAAAGCAGATCGGGGATGCATGGCATATTCCGGCTATGGTGCGGGATGCGTTCAGGATTGCCCGGCAGGAGCGGCCTGGTCCGGTACATTTTGAGCTGCCTGAAGACGTGGCCTGGCAGACTGTCGATGATATTTCGCCTGTGCCGGTAGCAGACACATTTTCCGCCAGGGCTTCGGAAGACGCAATCGAGCAAGCGGTCAAACTCATCGAAGCATCCCGCCATCCGCTCATCATGATCGGCGGCGGCGCAAATCGTCCCGGATTGTCCCCGGCTTTATCGAACGCAATCGGCGCGCTCGGCATTCCTTTCTTCAATACGCAGATGGGCAAGGGGGCTGTCGACGGGCGGTCCGATCTGTTCATCGGCACGGCCGCCTTGTCCAGCGGCGATCTCATTCACGATATTATCGGCCGGTCGGACGTGATCATGACCGTTGGCCATGACACGGTTGAAAAGCCGCCATTTATCATGGACGCCAACGGGCCAACGGTGATCCATGTGAATGCCGGTCTCGCTGATATCGACGCCGTGTACAGCCCGCAATATGAGGTAATCGGCGAAATTGGCGATGCGCTGACGCGTATTGCGGCGCGGCTCGAAGGCAAGAGCTTCAATCATGATGGCGTTTTTGCTGCGCGTGACGAAATGCAAAAGCAGATTGCGCAAAAAGCCGACAGCGGCGCATTTCCGATCCTTCCCCAGCGTCTTGTGTCGAGCATCCGCAACGCATTGTCCGACGACGGCATTCTGTGTCTCGACAATGGCATGTACAAAATCTGGTTCGCGCGGCATTACCGGACCCATATCTCCAACACGCTGCTGCTAGATAACGCCCTCGCCAGCATGGGGGCGGGGCTGCCGTCGGCAATCATGGCTGCGATGCTCAATCTGTCCCGACGCGTCATCTGCGTATGCGGCGATGGCGGCTTCATGATGAGCGACCAGGAGCTGGAAACGGCGATACGGCTTGGCTTGAGACTGACCGTGGTCATTATCGAGGATCATGCCTATGGGATGATCCGCTGGAAGCAGGAAAGCGACGGTTTTACGGATTTCGGTATGACATTCGGCAATCCCGACTTTGTCGAACTGGCGAAGTCGTTCGGGGCTGGCGGCAGGCGCGTCACATCGGCGGATGATTTCGATCAGGCGCTTGCCTATGCGGACAAGGAAGGCGGTGTTCAGGTCATCGTTACGCCGATCGATTACTCGGAAAACAGAATTTTCGGCGATGCGATCGGCACGGCACACTGACGAGGATTGCGTTCACTATTGTGCCGCTGCCGATAGTTCCTGTCCCTGAACACGCGGCGATTTCTGTGTCGTCCGATGTTCTGACATGGGCGGTCTGGTAAAAAGTCAGGTGAGCAGCATCGCCAATGCGCCGATAATAAAAGGAACCGGCAGGGCCAAAAGCCAGCGCAGGCGCATGAAACGCGCGCCCAGGACCGGCAGTTCATAGACGAGATCCCGGTTCAGGCACAGCAGCGACCAGCTCGTTACATAGCCGATCAAGGCGGCCTCGCTTGCGCCGGCCTTCAACGCCGCGGCGCCAATCGCAAAGGCGACGAACGGGCCGCCCGGCGTCAGCGGGCCAAAGAGCGATGCGAGCATGACGCCCATATAACCGGCTTCCTTACCGAACAGCATGGCGATGTTGTCTTGCGGAAGCAGCTCCGCGAGGAAACCGGAGCCGATCAGGCCGACCGCCACGCGGGGTATGATAAAAACCGATGTCGAAACCATGCGCCGCAATGCCTCGCGAAGCACCTCCCGATCTTCAATCCACAGTTTGCGGGCGATGGTGAGGCTTGCCGCCCAAAGCAGGACGGAGCCGATGAGAATGCTCATGGCGCACGCTCCTGTCCCAGCTGCAGGCGCCGCACCATCCACCCCAGCATGACGGGCACTGCGAATGTCATGCCGACTCGCAAGAGCACGAGATGTGGCGGCAGGAAGGACATTTCCCAGATCAGGGTCCGGTTCACGCTGAGCAGGGCCCAGGCCGTGACCATCGTTATGCCGGCGGCGAGGTCGGCGCCGGCTATCATCAACCCTCCGGCGAGCGGCAATGTGACGCTAGGCCCGCCAGGGATCGCGATCCCGGCAAGCGCGGCCGCCCATAGGCCACGAAATCCTGATTCCGGCCCGATCCATCGCTGTACTTTTTCGCGCGGCAGCATGAGCGGAATGACGCAGGCAAGAAAGACGCCGCATATGATCTTGGGAAGGAGTGCGAGCCCGAATTGAATGTTTTCAACCAGTATTGTCCAGAAGACGTTCTGCCCCTTCTGTATCCAGACCAACGTTGCGCTAATGAATGCGATCGCCAAAATTATGATGAAACCAGTGTCGACGAATTTATGGCCCGTGGAAACTGGCGTTTGATGTTTCAATTTTTCTCGGCTTTCCGGGTTGAGTACGGCCAGCTTGCTCTTGCCAGTTATCGTTTCTGACCGTGATCGGCTTTTCGGGTTCGGATATTATCGGCTTTGAAGCGATCAGGCTGCATCGTGATCGAGCGACAAATGTGCTTGGCAAAGATGTAGCACATGACCTTTTGACAGGGGAAATCACTGCTCAGTCATGCGGTGGAGCGTAGATCCAGGCGCAAATCGGGTCCGAAGACTGCGGGATTAGCGCTGGTTATGTTAAAAAAATCCGGCAAAAGTTAATTCAAGCCATTTGACTTTAGCAACTTCCGCCAACGCGGCCGCATTCCCCGAACATGGCCGACGGGCCAAAACTCATGGTCAAATCACTCATGCCGTGGCAAGCTCACTTTAAGGGAGAAGAAAGCACAAGGTCAGTATAATGAAACTTGCCGGCGAAAAAATATTGCCGTTGTCTCAGGACAAGGTCTGGTCCGCACTGAACGATCCAAAAATTCTGCAAGACTCAATACCGGGTTGCGAGTCCTTCGAGACGGTGTCAGAGAATAATTATCGCGCAGTGGTCGCCATGAAGATTGGCCCGGTACAGGCGAAGTTCAACGGCACCGTCAACATCACGGATATTGATCCGCCTAGCGGTTATACGCTCTCCGGTCAGGGAACGGGCGGTTCGGCGGGGAGCGCAAAGGGTTCGGCTGTCGTTCGGCTTGAGCCGGCTGAGGGCGGAACGCGGTTGACATGGGATGCAGACGCCCGGATCAGCGGCAAGCTTGCGCAGATAGGATCAAGGCTTGTGGAATCGTCAGCCAACATGATGGCAAATCAGTTCTTTGGGCGCTTTGAGCAGTTGCTGGCGGGCGAAAAGCCTTCGGACGCACCTGTCATTGTGAGCGCCTTCCTGCCATCGTGGTTTCGTATCGCAGGGTTGATCAGTCTGCTGCTTGTCATCCTGCTGATCATTTTTCTGATGCGGTAGAATTTATCAACGACGTGGTTTTGCGAGTGCGGTCGCGAGGTCGGCGAGGCTTGCCAGATTGTGACACGGGCGGAGTTCGCTGACATGGCGTTCGAGTTCGCGTGCGCCAGCGGCGATCGGCTCATAGCGGTCGTAGCGCATCAGCGGGTTCAGCCAGATCAGGCGGCGCGATGACGCGCGGAGCCGTCTCGCCTCCTCGGCGACGCCTTCGCCGTCGGCGCGATCCAGACCATCGGTAAACAGAAGAACCGTCGCATTCTGACCAAGTACGCGCCGGGCCCAGTTCCTGTTGAAATCATGCAGGGTTTCGCCGATGCGCGTGCCGCCGGACCAGTCGCTGACGCTTCGGGACACTTTCCCAAGCGCAATGTCGGGGTCACGGTCGCGCAGCTCGCGGGTGACATTCGTAAGTTGTGTTCCAAACAGAAAGCAGTGAACCCGCTTGCGCTCGCTCATCAGCGCATAAAGAAAATGCAGGAAAAGCCGCGCATAAGCGTCCATCGAGCCGGAAATGTCGCAGAGCACGACAAGCGGCGGATGGCGCATCAGCAGTCTACGGAACAATGGCGTAACGGATTCCCCGCCATGCTGGCTTGAAGACCGCAACATGCGGCGCAGGTCGAGCCGGCCACGAATGGCGTCGGAGCGTACGAAGCGGCGTGTCCGGAGTTTTGTGGTTATCAGTGTCAGCTCCGCGATTACGCGCCGCGCGGTCACCAGCTCCCTGGCGCTCATCTGCTCGAAGTCTTTTTCCGCAAATGTCTGCGCGTCACTGGCGCTGCCGCTTGCATCAAGCTGAAGCTCGTCATGTTCACGGGTTTCGAGATTATTGCGGTGAAGAAACAGACTGTCGGCAAGACGACGGGCGATCGGGTCGGAGGGCCTGGCCTGTCCGCCTTTAGCGGTCGGCGTCATGACCGACAGCAATTGCTGGAGATAAGCAGGATCGCGCCAGACAAGCTGAAAGGCCTCGTTGAAAATCTGGCGTTCGGAGGGACGGCTGACGAAAACGCTGTGCATGGTCCAGTAAAGCGTCTTCGGATCGTCGACCCCAACGGCTGTGACCGCTTCCGTTGCAAGGATGACTTTCTGCGGTCCGACCGGAAGGCCGGCAGCGCGTAGCAACCTCGCAAAATGGAGGATGTTTTGTACAATCTTGCCGCCATCCGCCTCCTGACCGGCAAGGTTTGCGCGGAGTTTTACGCTTTTCGCTTGGCCAGTTTCAGCCATTGCCGCTAACCATTTCCGGCATCGGCTGCCATCTGTCTTGCGCGTGACTTCACTTGCTCCAGAAGTCTGCTCGCTTCCGTTCCCTGAATTCGCGCAATGTCGTCCTGATATTTAAGCAGCGTCCCGAGTGTCGAATTCACATCATCCGGTTCGAGCGCAACGCAGTCGAGCGATGTCAGCGCCTGCGCCCAGTTGATGCTCTCGGCAATGCCGGGGTTTTTGTAGAGGTCCATCGCGCGGATAGACTGGACGAATTCCACGATTTGCCGTGTTAGCTCGGCAGGCGCTTCCGGCACTTTCAGTGTAAGGATTGCCGTCTCGCGCGCCAGCGTCGGATAATCGATCCAGACATAGAAGCAGCGGCGGCGCACGGCGTCATGTACTTCGCGCGTCCGGTTCGAGGTCAGGATCGTAATCGGCGGTTCCGTCACAGTGACGGTTCCCAGTTCCGGAATGGTAATCTGATAATCTGCGAGAAGCTCCAGCAGAAACGCCTCGAAAGGCTCATCGGCGCGGTCCAGCTCGTCGATCAGCAGAACCGGGCTTTTGCCTTCCGTTGAAAGCTCCAGCGCCTTGAGCAGCGGGCGCTTCAGGAGGTAATCGGCGCTGTAGATATTTTGTTCGATCAGCGCACTATCCGCATTGCCTGCGGCCTCGGCTGCGCGGATATGGAGAAGCTGGCGGCTGTAATTCCATTCATAGACGGCCGTGGCAAGATCCAGCCCTTCATAGCATTGCAGGCGCACGAATGGGCGTTCGAGCACCGTCGCCAGCACTTTGGCGAGTTCGGTCTTGCCGACACCGGCCTCGCCTTCGAGCAGCAGCGGGCGCTTCAGCTTGAGCGCAAGAAACACCGAAGTTGCGATCGCCTCGCTTGCGAGATAGCCGCCCTGTGCGAGCAGCGCTTTTGTTTCCTGCACATTCGAAGGCAGTTCGGCCATCAGGTCACCTGAATGATTTGTGCGCCGACAGCATCGGCAAGAGCGGTGGACGCAACCGAAAACACCGCACGCGGTGTGCCGGCCGCCGCCCAGACGACTTCATATTGCAGCAGATCCCGGTCTATTAGCGCGCTCACTGGCGTTTCATATCCAAAAGGGGGGACGCCGCCAATGGCGTATCCCGTCACCTCGCGGACATAGGCTGCATCCGGCCGTTCAAGTTGTTCGCCGAGCACTTCGGCGATGGCTTTTTCGTTCAGGCGGTTCGATCCCGAAACCAGCACCATTATAGGCTTGCAGCTGTCGACACCGCGAAACAGCAGCGATTTGACGATTTGTCCGACCTCACACCCGCAAGCCACGGCTGCGTCAGCCGCGGTGCGGGTGCTCTCCGCCATCTCCATTACGGTGACGTCAAGGCCGAGGGCGCGTGCCGCCTCCTGCACTTTTTGCGCACTGGCGGGCAGCGCCTTCGGCTCCTGCGTCATGCGCTCGCAGCTCCGACGGCACGCTCGGCCATCGCTGTGATGAGCGCCGCGCGATAATCGGCGGCGCCATGCATGTCGTTCATCAGATTGGCGGAGGAGACTTTGATTCCGCTGACGCCGGAGGGCGAGAAATTCCCCTGCAGCGCCTGCTCCATTTCCGCGACGCGGAACACGCCATTCTGTCCTGCGCCCGATACCGCAACGCGGGTTTCGCCCGAGGAGAAGATTCCGCCGGATTTCTGCGCCACGAATACGCTTACAAGGCAGTATCGCGAGGCACGCTGTTCGAATTTGGCGTAGCCGGCCTTGTCGGGAATCGGGAAATGCACGGCGGTTATGATTTCGCCAGGGTGCAATGCGGTTGAGAACAGCCCGGTGAAGAAGCTGTCCGCGTCATACCGGCCGCGATTGGTGACGACGCTTGCACCAAGGCCGAGTAGCGCCGCGGGATAATCTGCCGACGGATCATTATTCGCAACCGAACCGCCGATCGTCCCGCGGTGCCGTACCTGCCTGTCGCCAATGCCGTTGGCGAGTTCGGCCAATGCGGGGATGGCGGCTTTGACATCCGCGCTTCCGGCGACCTCGGCATGGGTGGTCGCCGCGCCAATGACGATATTGCCGCCATCGCTCCTGATGCCCTTCAATTCCGCAAGCTGGCTGATGTCGATCAGCGCCGAAGGCTGTGCCAGCCTTTGCTTTAGAGTCGGGATGAGCGTATGGCCGCCCGCTACGAGGGAGGCGTCGGTATTGTTGCTAAGCGCCTGCGCCGCGTCGGAAACCGATGAGGGGCGCACATAGTCGAAATTATACATGGTCGTTTCCTCTTGTTCTTTCAGCCCCTATTCCGCAGCCATTCTTGGTTGGGCGTTGATTGCGCGCCAGATTTTTTCAGGCGTTGCGGGCATGTCGATGTGATCGATGCCATATTCTTTCAGCGCGTCGACGATCGCATTGATGACGGCAGGCGGAGCCCCGATCGCGCCGGCCTCGCCGCAACCCTTTACGCCGAGCGGATTGTGTGTGCACGGCGTACCGGCCAGCGTCGCGACCTTGAAGGAGGGTACGTCGTCCGCGCGTGGCATGGTGTAATCCATGTACGACCCCGTCAGAAGCTGCCCGTTATCGTCATAGACGGCATTTTCCATGAGCGCCTGGCCGACGCCCTGGACGACGCCGCCATGGACCTGGCCTTCGACGATCATCGGATTGATGACATTGCCGAAATCATCCGCTGCCGAGAAGGACACGATTTGCGTCGAGCCGGTTTGCGGATCGATCTCCACCTCGCAGATATAGGTGCCTGCGGGATAGGTGAAGTTCTTCGGATCGTAAAAGGCGGTTTCCTCAAGTCCGGGTTCGAGCGTTTCGATCGGATATTGATGCGGCACATAGGCCGTCAGCGCGATATCGCCGAAAGCTTTGGACTTGTCGGTGCCTTTGACCGTGTAAGCGCCATTGGCGAATTCGATGTCGTCGGCCGACGCCTCCAGCAGGTGGGCGGCGATCTTCTTGCCTTTTTCAATCACCTTGTCGAGCGCATTGACGAGGGCCGAGCCGCCAACGGCGATCGAGCGTGAGCCGTATGTGCCCATCCCGAACGGGATCTTGTCCGTGTCGCCGTGGACGATGTCGACATTGCCGATGTCGATGCCCAGCTTGTCGGCGACGACCTGCGCGAAGGTGGTTTCATGGCCCTGTCCGTGGCTGTGGCTTCCGGTCAGAACCGATACGCTCCCGGTCGGATTGACGCGCACTGTCGCGGCCTCATAAAGCCCGGCCCGTGCGCCGAGCGCGCCGACGAGGCTTGACGGAGCGATGCCGCACGCCTCGATATAGGAAGCGACGCCGATTCCGCGCAGCTTTCCGCGCGATTTCGCTTCCGCGCGGCGCTGTTCGAAAGCGGCATAGTCGGCCAGCTCCATCGCCTTGTTGAGCGCAGGCTCGTAATCGCCTGTGTCGTAGACGACAGCGACAGGCGTCTGATAGGGGAACTGGTTCGGCTGGATGAAATTCTTCCGCCGCAACTCCGCCTGATCGACGCCGAGTTCCTGCGCCGCCTTGCTGATCGTCCGCTCAAGGATATAGGTTGCCTCCGGGCGTCCTGCGCCGCGATAGGCGTCGACCGGCACGGTATTGGTGAACACCGCCTTGACGTTGGTATAGATGGCCGGCGTCACATATTGTCCGGCAAGCAGCGTTCCGTGCAGCCAGGTCGGGATGCAGGGCGCGAAGGTGGACAGATAGGCGCCCATATTCGCCAGCGTTTCACACTTCAGCGCGATGATCCTGTTATCGGCGTCAAACGCCATCTCGACATGGGAGAGATGATCGCGGCCATGGGCATCGGACATAAAGGCTTCCGAACGATCCGAGGTCCATTTCACAGGACGCCGGATATGTTTGGACGCCCACGTGACCAGGGCCTCTTCCGCATAATGATAGATTTTCGAGCCGAAACCGCCGCCGACATCCGGCGCATATACGCGGAGTTTGTGTTCGGGGATCGAAAGCACGAACGCGCCCATCAGCAGGCGGATCACATGCGGGTTCTGGCTTGTTGTATAAAGCGTGTAATCTTCCGTACCTGGTGCATATTGTCCGATGGCGACGCGCGGCTCCATCGCATTCGGTATCAGCCGGTTGTTGACGAGGTCGAGCTTCGTGACATGCGCGGCGCCCGCGAGCGCTGCATCGGTCGCCGCCTGATCGCCAAGCTCCCAGTCAAAGCACAGATTGTCGGCCGCTTCTTCATGCACCGACGATCCGCCCTGTAGGGCGGATTTCATGTTCACGACGGCCGGAAGTTCGTCGAGATCCATCTGCACGAGTTCGGAGGCGTTCCTTGCCTGTTCCAGCGTTTCGGCAATGACCGCAACGACCGGGTCGCCCACATGGCGTACCTTTCCGACCGCAAGAATGGGATGTTTCGGCTCCTTCATCGGATTGCCGTCGCGGCTTGTCACCAGCCACCCGCAGGGCACGCCGCCAGCGCCCGATGCATCAACATCCGCGCCTGTGAAAACTGCAACTACGCCCGGCGCTGATTGCGCTGCCGAGATGTCGATATTGCGGATCGCTGCATGCGCGACGGGCGAACGCAGAAAGTAACAATAGGTCTGGTTCGGGAGATTGATATCGTCCGTATACTTGCCATCGCCTTTGATGAACCGGAAATCCTCACGCCGCTTAACTGCAGCGCCAATACCCTGGGCCGTCATGATTTTCCTCCGGGATTATTCTTGTGTTGTTTCATTCGGCGGCAATGCGCTGGCCGCTCATTTGGCCCGCCGCGATTTGCACAGCCTTGACGATATTGTGATAGCCGGTGCAGCGGCACAGATTGCCTGAAAGCCAGCTGCGGATCTCGGCTTCGCTGGGATTGGGATTTTTGCTGAGAAGGTCGGCGGCGGACATGATCATGCCTGGTGTGCAGAAACCGCATTGCAGCCCATGAGCTTCACGGAATGCGGCTTGAACAGGATGCAGATCATCGCCTTGCGACAGGCCTTCGATCGTCGTGACACTGGCGTTGTCCGCCTGCGCAGCAAGCATGGTGCACGCCTTTATGGAGTCCCCGTTTACATGTATCACGCAAGCGCCGCATTGCGACGTATCGCATCCGACATGCGTGCCGGTCAGGCCAAGATTTTGACGCAGGAAATCGGTCAGCAGCGTATTGCCCTGCACCTCCCCGCTAACGGTTTTGCCATTCACCTGAAGTGAGATAGTCGGCATAGGCTGTCCTCCCGATGCAGTCTTGAGCTGCACATCGTTGTTGTATGTCCTCCGCGCCGATAAGCGAAGGTAAGAGGGAGTATGACACAAGTTCAAGCCATCGGAAAATAGCCGTTAGAGTGATTCTAACTAACAAATTCTTTGACCAGGCACAAAAAACCGGCTTCCGGGGGGAAAGGAAACCGGGGAATTTGCAGAAGAGAAGTTTTCGTGGTTTGGAGCGGATTTTGATGATTTATTGCGCTGTCGGCTCTGTCGTTTTTATTGATGCGGTGGTGTCTTGCTGCGCGATTTCAAGTATTCTACATGGCTTGGCCTGTACAGCGCATCCCCAGAGCGCAACCTGTCCTTGGCAATTGAAGCTGACATTTTGAGCGTTTGAAAATGTCACCCAGCTCTGGCCATATGCCGATTTGACGCGTTTGACCCAATCCCTCTTTGCCTGGATCCTGGCTATTTCCTTTCCTGGAGCAACGCCGTGACCGCCGGTAAGCGGTTTGCAAAGGGACACCGGCCCTGCGTTGGCAGGTGCAGGTTGGACAGTTGAGGCCAGGCCCGTAACCAACGCCATGCAAACCCCGAAATGGTACAACCTTGAGTTACGATTTCCCGTCAATTTTCCTGAGGGGAATGACATTTGTTTTCTCCGCATAGTTTGCTGGTCGCATTGAATTAGACGCGTCAAGGCGGGGCTCGGTTCAAAAGCCGGGCGGTCGAAATGATGCTAACGGGTAGGTGTAGTGTCGTTCAAAGGCGCGGCATCGCGTGACAAATCAGTGTTCGGGCGAATGCGCGACCTCCTGTCGCGCGCCAACAGAGCAACACCGTCGCGGAGACTTAAAATACAATGTTTAATATCAGCCTTACATCGAGCGGGACAGGCGGGATATTCCGGACACAGGCTGTGGACGCATCTTGCTGGAAGACGCCGTATTCTTAAAGCGCTCTTGACCGCTAGACGAAGCTGTACCATTTGACCGCACATGCAGATGGCGAACCCTGTGCCTATATAGGGGAAGTGTGAACATCTGGCAGTCCTTGAGGTAATCCCTTTGGATTTTACATTTTTGCTCGATGCCTGGCTTGGTAAGCCCGTATGGATGTGGCTGACGTTTTTCGTCATCGTCATTGCATTGCTGGTGTTTGACCTTGGCGTTCTTCACCGAAAAGAGCATGAGATCGGCGTCAAAGAGAGCCTGAAGCTATCTGCTTTCTACATTATTTTCGGCCTTAGCTACGGCGCGTGGGTCTGGTTCTACATTGGCGAGGAGTCCGGGATCAACTATGTGACCGGGTTCGTGCTCGAAAAATCGCTGGCGATGGACAATATTTTCGTCATTGCAACGATCTTTAGCTATTTCGCTGTTCCCCGCAAATATCAGCATCGAGTTCTCTTTTGGGGGATTCTCGGGGTTATCCTGCTTCGTGGCATCATGATCGGCGCTGGTGCGGCGCTGGTGACGCGCTTTGACTGGGTGCTTTACATCTTTGCCGCCTTCCTGGTCTTCACCGGAATCCGGATGTTGTTCATGGATGAGGAAGAACGGCCGCTTGCGGAGAATCCCCTCATCAGATTTCTGCGGCGGCATTTTCGCGTAACCGACGAATATCATGGGTCGCGATTTGTCGTGCGTTTGCCGCACAGCAAGACGGGGAAGAGCGTGCTTTACATGACACCGCTCTTGACCGCCCTGATCCTGATCGAAATTGCGGATGTCATCTTCGCAGTCGATTCTGTGCCGGCCATATTCGCGATCACGACCGATCCCTTCATTGTCTACACCTCCAACGTCTTCGCGATCCTCGGCCTTAGAGCCCTGTTTTTTGCCCTTTCGGCGATGCAGGAGCGCTTCATTTATCTCAAATACGCGCTCGCGACCGTGCTGATCTTTATCGGCGCAAAGGTATTCGTGGCCGACATGCTCGACGTGGCGAAAATTCCGCCGCTCTTGTCGTTGCTGGTAACGGTCGTCATCCTGGCTACCGGTATTGTGCTGTCGCTATGGAAAACGCGGGAGCGCCCGGAAAGCCAGGCGGCGAAATAGAGTATGCGCTGGGGGTGAACGGCTGAATGCGGCGCTCTTCAAGTCATCGCTCAAGACACTGCCGGTCAGTGTCGGATGCTGGTGCCGCAGGAGAGAATTGAACTCTCGACCTCACCCTTACCAAGGGAGATGAAATCATTGATTTTCCTAGCATTTTGAGATCATTTTGATTTTTCCCCCGTATTTCCCCCAGTATTTATAAGGGAAAGATGCCTTGGCGCGCTGACCTTCTTACCCCACTCATTGCTGAACTCATTCATCTCCTGCTCAACCTCACGCAGCTCAAGGTGTCCGTATCGCTCGGCAGGCATTTTGATCGACTTCCAACGTCCCGCCTCTTGAACCCATTTTAAGCTTTTGCCACGCGCTAGGTGCCTAGTCGCGAAGCTGTGCTTCCCAAAGGCGTAAGGATTGAAGTACGGCACGCCAGCTGCCGCGCATGCCTTCTTTACCCATTTGTAAACGGTGGTGCGATGATTGGTAGAGAACAGCCAAACTTTGCTACGCCATTCATAGGCCATAATGGCATCAGCTGCGGGATCGGATAATCGCAACTGGACTGGCTCTCCATTTTTTGTGCGTTCAATGATCAGCGTTCGCGCGCTTGGGTCAAAATCATCTGGTGTACGGTTCAACGCTTCCTGTATGCGGAGATTGTGTAATGTCCATAGATAGATCAGCGCCCGGAGTTCAGGACGTGCATGTGGGGTTACCGAATCATACCATTCGTCCTTCGGTGTTCTAATAGTCGGTTTATGGTCCCATCCCTTCGGGCGGCGGATTGACGGGGCCGGGCATAGCTTTTCGGTTGCTGCAAGATTCAGCACGGCCAATACAGGCGTAAAGATCTGCCGGTTCCATGTCTGCGGTGCACATCCCGGGTAAAGCTTCTCGGCAGCCTCATAGACAGCGCTTTGAGAAATCTCGTCGAGATAAGCTGTGCCAAAGTATTTAAGCAGCGGTTGCATGTATCGTGTGTTTCCGGTCGTCTTCATGTAGGTCGCAGCTGCGCCGGCAAACGTTGGCCGATATTCTTGGCCGGCATGTTCTTCACGATCTGCTTCTTTTAGCTTCGCATATGCTGCGTCGATTACCGCGCGTGCAAATTCACGGGCCTTCCGTCTGTCGCTAGTTCGAGTGCTTCGTTCAACTCGTCTAAAGGTGATTTTTCCTTTTTCACGCTCTGGAATGTAGAAGCGGGCGTAGAGGATGGTTTCGCCTTTCGCGTTCGTAACCGATCTGAGCGTGATGCCACTTTTCGTGCTTCCGGCCATTGCTCACCTTTAATGAAATAGGGCCATGCTGCGGCAATGATAGAAGCATGTTTCCCGATCTTTCGGTAGCACTTCAATCGCCGAGCCTCTTCTGAAATCCATCGAATAGAAACCTCTTCGCCGATTTCCGATTTCAAACGACTCTGGGCTTCTTTCAGTGAAAGCAAACCTTCACTCATGCCGCCTCCCCTCCGAACAAGCTGGACTCATCGTCGTTTGTTGGCTCAACGATGCGGCGCTCCTGATAGTTCGCCGCAACCAGCGCGCGCGCCAATGGCGGGCAAACAGAATTGCCGCACATCCGAATGCTGTCCGATTTCGTCAGCCGGATCTCTTTGCCATTTTCATCAATTCCGCGGTCGATGACGTAATCATCCGGGAAACCTTGCGCGCGAAATAGCTCGGCCGGGCTGAGCATACGCATGCCGATATCGACAATCTGATATTCGAGCCCCTTGATGATGACCAGACCGAAGCGATCGCGG
>JAHQVI010000108.1 GCA_019634405.1 Hyphomicrobiales bacterium | reverse complement strand
CATGCATTTCCTCGAAGGTCATTTCAGCAGCGACCGTGCCGAGCGCATAGACGAACTTGCCCGATAACAGCGCATGGATGCGTTCCGGCTCCAGCGTACGCCGTCCCAGCGTCGAAGCGGCCAGACCAACGGCCTCGCGATCGGGCTTGACCCGGACATAGAATTCCGCATCCACATCGACGCGCATGCGATCCTTCGTCGTCAGCGCATTCTCGTTCTTGCGCGAGACGGAAAGCTGCAGCGAGTTCATATTGACCGGCGTCACCTCATGGATGATCGGCCAGACGAATGCGCCGCCGTCAATCACCACCTTCTCGCCGAGAAACCCGGTGCGTACGAATGCGATCTCCTTGGTCGAACGCCTGTACAGCCAATGCATGACCCAGTAGACGATAAAGATGACGATGACAGCCAGGATAAGCCAGAGTATCAGCTCTCCAATCAGTTGCCCTGTCATATGAGCCTCCCCTCCAGACCTTACCGGCCGATCCGCTTGAACGTTCTTGTCTGTTCCGTCAGCGCCACTTCCACAGGCAGCCGTTCCATCGAGGATGCGCCATAGAAGCCGTGGCAATGTTTGGTGTTCTTCAGGACAAAATCCGCGTCATCAGGCATTGCGACAGGCCCACCATGCACGAGCGCGATAATCTCCGGATTGACGGCAAGCGCGGCGGCGGA
Organism: Hyphomicrobiales bacterium; assembly: GCA_019634405.1. Lineage (GTDB taxonomy): Bacteria > Pseudomonadota > Alphaproteobacteria > Rhizobiales > Rhodomicrobiaceae > JAHQVI01. The sequence continues at coordinate 13,830 of JAHQVI010000108.1, read as the reverse complement.
CCATTCATCGACCAGCGCCGGGCAATCCGGTAGCGGGACGGCGATCTGCGTACCGATCGCACCGCCGGTCGTCAGGCCGAGATGGCACACGACGATATCCGCGCCCGCCTTCGCCATTGCTTCGGCGTCGCTTGCCGAAAAAACATATGGCGTCGTCAGCAAATCCTTCCGATGCGCCGCGGCGATCATATCGACCTCAAGACTGTAGGACATGCCCGTATCTTCGAGCGTGGCGCGGAAATTGCCGTCAATCAGCCCGACGGTCGGGAAATTCTGAACGCCGGAAAACCCGGCCGCCTTGACCTCATCCAGAAACTTGTCCATGAGGCGAAACGGATCGGATGCGCAAACGCCAGCGAGCACGGGCGTCTTCTTGACCACCGGCAGGACTTCTCCCGCCATGTCCATGACGATCGCATTGGCGTCGCCATAGGGCATGAGCCCCGCGAGCGAGCCGCGCCCGGCCATCCGGTATCGCCCGGAATTATAGATCACGATCAGATCGATGCCGCCCGCTTCCTCGCATTTGGCTGACAGACCTGTTCCGGCGCCGCCACCGATAATCGGCTCGCCGCGCGCCTTCATCGCCTGAAATTTCGCAACAACTTCTGAGCGTTTAAACATTCGATCTTACCCTCTCGCACTACGGCTGGGCCGCGTTCCATGCAGTGACCGGAAGGTGCTGACCACGAGAGCGGCAAATTCCGGATCGTTAATATTGTGCGGCACGCGTATGAGCTGTTTGCCGCCGGTCTGGCGGAGGGTTTCCTCCAGCGCACGGAACAAAGCGGCGTCAGCGGCCGGATCCCAGAAGGGTTTTCCGGGGGAATCGAGCAGGGAAACGCCGCCTTCGGGAAGGAAGAAGCGAACCGGCCCCGTCATCTGGTTCAGCTTTTCGCCGATCCAGCGGCCCATGACCGCATTCTCATCGGGCGTCGTGCGCATAAGGGTGATCTGCGGATTATGTTCGTAAAGATTTCGGCCGCGATATTTTTCCGGCACGGTGTCTGGCGCGTTGAAGTTGACCATGTCGAGCGCGCCGCAAGAGCCGATATAAGGCGCGCCCGAGCGGATCGATGCACCGAAACGATCTTCATCGGCGGCAAACACGCCCCCCGCAACCATGTCGCAGACTTCCGTTGTCGTGAGATCGACGATAGCGGCCAGCATGCCGCTGTCCATCAGCTTCTCCATCGACCGTCCGCCGGTTCCCGTCGCGTGGAAAACGAGGCAGTCATAATCAACTTCCAGCGCTTTGGTGACCTGCTGAACGCATGGCGTCGTCACGCCGAACATCGTCAGACCGACGGCGGGCTTGCTGGCGATTGCCTGTTTCGGCTTGCACCGTTCCCTGATCATACCCGCTAGTGCGGCTGCGCCATTGGCGAGCACTTGCCGCGTGATCGAATTCAACCCTTGTACGTCGGCCACGGAATGCATCATCAGCATGTCGGATGGGCCGACATATTGGGCCGTATTGCCGCTGGCGACGGTCGAGATGATCACCTTGGGAACGCCGACCGGAAGCGAGCGGAATGCCGGCGCGACCAGCGCGGTGCCGCCCGAGCCCCCTGCCCCGATCACGCCGGCAACATCCGTCTGCTGAGCAATCCAGCGTTCGAAGGCAAGCGTCATCCCGGCGACCGCTGAGCCACGATCGCCGGTGAACACGCCGGAAGCGCCACGCGAATGGAAAGCGGCGACAAGCTGGGGAGGAACATCCGCGCCGGATGGTTTTCCCGACGTTGAAAGATCCACGAGCCGGACCGAAAGTCCTTCGGATTTGATGATGTCGCGGATGAGGCGCAGCTCATCCCCCTTGGTGTCAAGCGTCCCGCAAACATAGGCAACACCGTTCGCATGACGGCCCGCATTGACAGGCACCGGCACGGACGTTGCCGATCTCGCCGAAGCGACATTTGTCTGCGTCCGCGCCGCGCCTTCGATGACGCGGGCAGGAACCGGCGGCGACCAGCGCGTCGGAATTTGCGGATTGGAGATATAGATCCGGACAAGCCCGCCTGGCGCTGGCGAGGTTTCAGCCATTTGCGCCGCATACGCGTCGGGCGTTTCATCATGCGCATGGCGGCCAACGCCAAGCAGCGCCTGCTGCAGGTCGCGATCTCCCGCCAGCACGCCGGACTCCATGATCCGGTTGACGCGGCCATTGACCATGATGGCGACATGCTCAGACACCGAGCAGGCGACGCCGATATTCTGCTCGATGACGAGGACGTCTATGCCGCCTTCCTGTCCGAGCCGGACGAGCATCTCCTCCACCTGCCGGACGATGAGCGGCGCAAGCCCCTCGGTGGGCTCATCCATGACCAGAAGTTTCGGATTGAGCAACAAAGCGCGCGCGATCGCCAGCATTTGCTGCTCGCCGCCCGAGAGTTGCCCGCCGCCATTCGAGCGGCGTTCGGCAAGACGGGGAAATGTCGCGTAGATCCGCTCGATGCTCCATGCCCCGCCGGAGGTCGCCACCAGCGTGAGATGCTCGTCAACGGTAAGCGAGCGCCACAGGCGGCGGCCTTGCGGGACATAGCCGATCCCGAGCCGCGCGACGTCCGCCGGCGTCTTGCCAATCAAAGACTGCCCGCGAAAGCTGATCTCCCCGGACGCCGCCGCCTGCAGGCCCATAATCGTCTTGCAGAGCGTCGTCTTGCCCATGCCATTGCGCCCGACGACAGACAGAACGCCGTGATCGAGCGTTAGATTGACGCCCTGCAGCGCATGGCTATGGCCGTAAAAGACGTTGAGATCGCGTATCTGGAGCGATGGCGTGGAGCGAGGCTCAGCCATGATTTTCGCCTCCCAGATAGAGCGCCTGCACTTCGGGATCGTCCTCGATTTCGGCCGGCTTGCCTTCCTTGAAGATCCGCCCGTTATGCATCATCGTGACGGAGTCGGAGACGCGGAGCGCGACATCCATATCATGCTCGATGATGATGTAGCCGACATGGCCCGGCAGGTTGGTCAATATATCGATCAATTCGCGGCGTTCGGCGGGAGACAGACCGGCGGCCGGCTCATCGAACAGGATAAAGCGCGGTGCGCCGGACAGCGCCATGGCGATTTCAAGTTGCCGCTGCTGACCGTAGGACAGGTCTGACACCAGCGTATTGCGCACAGAATCCAGATGGACCATGTTCACAAGCGTCTCGGCGCTTTCCGTCACCGCATCATTGCGCTGCGGACGCCGGAAGGAGAAGCGCCCGCGAGACACGCCATTGCAGGCGAGATAGACATTGTCGAGAACCGACAACGCCGTGAAAAGCAGGGAAATCTGATAGGTGCGCCGGAGACCGCGGCGAATACGCTCATAGGCGGGAAAAGCCGAAATATCCTCGCCGAAGAAGCGGATGGTACCGGCCGTCGCAAGGAAATCGCCCGTTATACAGTTGAACAGCGTCGTCTTGCCTGCGCCATTGGAGCCAAGGACCGCGCGCCGTTCGCCGGGCTTCACGACCATATTGATGTCAGCGAGCGCCGCCAGCGCGCCAAAAGATTTGCCGACGCCGCGCAACTCAAGCGCATTGCCTACGCCGTTTCCGCTGATCCGCGTCATGTTCGAAACTGGCACGTTCATAGCTCGCGCCCCCCGCCATTGCGGCCGGTAAGCGGGTCGCGGCTACGGCTGCTGCGGAACCGCTCCCAAAGGCCGAGCAGGCCGTCCGGAGACCAAAAGACAATGATCAGAAAACCCAAACCGATGAGAAGCTGGAATCGCTCGCCCGCAAGTCCCAGCGAGAGCAGGACGTCAACCGCGAACGTCTTCAGCAACACATAGATGAATGCGCCGATAAAGGGTCCGACCGGATGACGAAGCCCGCCAATGACCGCGATGACGAGAATGTCGATTGCCGGGCCAATGCCGGCGGTTCCAGGCGAAATCTGACCCGATTGCCATGTCAGCAATATACCGCCTATCCCGGCGAGCAACGCAGCGAACGCATAGGCGGCAACGCGATGCGCGGTGACATTATAGCCGAGCGCCGCCATGCGCCGGGCATTGTCGCGCACGCCCTGAAGCGCAAGGCCGAATGGCGCGCGCGAGATATAGACAACACTGCAATAAGCCGCCACCGCCCAGAACAGCGTAAGATAATAGAAGGCCACCGGATGCCGCCAGTCGATCCCGAAAAGTTGCGGCGGCAACACCCCGTTAAAGCCTGAATAGCCGTTGAAAATCACATAGTTCTGGCGTGTGAAATAAAAGAAGGCCGAGGCGATCGCCAGTGTGATCATAATGGTGTAGATGCCGTCGGTCCGCACGGCGAGCCAGCCGACAATCGTCCCGAACAGAACCGCAATGAGCAGCGCCAGCGGGATCGCGACATACCATGGCCAGCCCTGGCTGATCGTGTCGATCGCACTATTGCCGAAGATCGCAACCATGTAACCTGCCAGCCCGGCGATGGTCATTTGCGCCAGGCTGACCATGCCGCCATAGCCGGCGAGAAACATCAGGCTGAGCGAGATGACGCCAAGAATGAAAGTCCAACCGAAGATCTGGAACAAGATGAAATCGCCCGCAAAGACCGGCATGGATATCAGCGCGATGGCGATGAAATAATAATGGGCGGGAATGCGCTCCACCCAGCTTTGGGATGTCAGTCCATCGGCGTGCGTGTCAATGCTGGCCATGCCTCATGCCCTCCCCATAAGACCCTGAGGGCGAAACGCCAGCACAACGACCATGATCACGAATGTCAGGACGACGGCGTAGGTCGGGAAATAGACCGAACCGAATTGCTCGGCCGTACCTATGATCAGGGCGCCAAGCGCCGCGCCGGGAATGGAGCCCATGCCGCCGACAATGACGACGACCAGCGAGGCCAGCAGGAATCGTATGTCCTCGCCCGGCGCAAGCGACTGGAACGAGCCGCCGACAACGCCCGCCACGCCGGCAAGCCCTGCGCCAAAGGCGAACACCCCGACGAACACGAGCTGGATGCGCACGCCGGTCGAGGCCAGCATGTCGCGATCATCGACGCCAGCGCGAATGATCATTCCAACGCGGGTTCGGTTGAGCAAAAGCCACATGCCGACGCCCACCACGATCGAGGCCGCAAGGATCACGATGCGCACCATCGGATATTTCAGGAAAATGAATTCGCCGGTCCGTCTTGATATGCTTGTGATGAAAAACGTATCCATCGGGCCGCTCAGCCAACCTGGCAGGCCGATATTGTAGAAGTCGCCGCCCCATATCCAGAGCAACAGATCGGCAAAGACGATGGAGATACCGATGGTAACCAGCGTTTGCCGCAACTCCTCCCCTTCCATGCGCTGGAAGACGAGCGTTTGCATCAATGTCCCCAGAATAGCCGTAAAGAAGAACGCTGCAGGGAACGCCAATAGCCACTGACCGGTCAATGTCGCGACTTCATAGCCAACATATCCGCCAAACAGATAAAGCGAACCATGAGCGAGGTTGACATTTCGCATCAAACCGAAAATCAGCGTGAAGCCGCTGGCCACGAGGAAATACAGCGCGCCGAGCGTTACGCCGTTGAACAGCGCGTTCAGAAAAATCTTCTTTCTGCCGACAAGATCTATGAGCCAGTCTGGCCAGACCGCGAAAATCAGCCAAAGGGCAAAAGCGGCGGCTACAGCGATGATTGCCGTCCAGACCGGATGTCTCTGCGAAAAGCGTTCCATCAGCTCTCGCTGCAGGTCCTGCTAGAGGACAGGCGCATCACCTAACAACCTCCCATAAGAGCGGCTTTACGCGTTTTTTTGAATCGCCGCTTCCCTTTATCAAAAGCTAAAACAACTGCGTCAGAATAGCATACCCGAAAGTCTGTCTCCGTTGCCTCACATCGGAAAAGACGCCCGAGAATACGCAATCAATGTTAAGCAATAGAGAATATGAACAATATGAAGGCGAACGCCCCGACCTCAGGCCACCACAAAACGAACGGCCGCGTGGCTGGACCGCTCAATAGATGTGAGCCATGCGCCGGTATTCGCTTGGCGCAATACCGACATTGGCGATAAAGAAGCGCGTGAAACTCGCCTGGGACGAAAATCCGAGGTCATAACCGATATCAGTAATGGATTTTGCGCTGTGAAGCAGGTCGTCAAGCGCCTTTTCGGACCGTAGCGTGTTCATATAGACATTGGGCGTCACGCCGACATATTTCTTGAAAAGCTGGAAGAAATGCGGACGCGACAGCCCGACTTCGCGCGCGATCCGGTTGATCTCCATCTCCCCGGAAATGGATTCGCGCATCACCAAAAGCGAACGGCGAATACGGTAGTCGTTGCAGCGGAAATTGCTGGAAACAGCCGGCTGACCTTGCCGGGAAGAGGTCCATGACAGATCATAACAATGCCGCGTTATCTCAAGCATGCTGTCAGGAAATTCCGCAAGTTCCTGATGCATCAGCATATAAATCAACCGTCGGACCCATTGCGAAACTTCGTCGGTCGGGCAGATTCTCGGTTGCCCGAAATTCAGCATAAATTGCGCTGAATCGCTCGCCTCAAGGAACCACATCGGCTTGATGTAGAGCACCAGGCATAGGCATGGCTCGCTGCTATCGCAGGTCTTGAAGCTATGGGGTTCCCATGGGTTAACCGCAACCGCGTCTGACGGCCCAAGACGAATTTCGCTCTTCCCGACGGTAACAATCGCCCGGGAGCCGTCAATGTAAAAAATCAGGTGTCCCTCGCGATGGGCGTGGGTCACGAAAGGCGTATTCAATTCATAGAGCGCAGCGCGACCAAACCCCCCGTGGCACACAGCCAGGGCATGGCTCATTCTGTTCCTCCCATTTCGTGCGCTTCTTATCGTTTATGCGCATCCAACATATAATCCTATTTGGATGTATGCGCATTGCAAGATTTTTTCTGTATATAATGATGTTGCCAGTCAGAATATCGGCAAATAACTGTGCAAATTGCACCAGATTGTTGACCGGTCCGCACCCAAGGCCTGGACTACGTATCGATATTTATACAAGATAACTAAGATTTGAACCGGCTCGGTTATAAATAAAACTCTGGCGCATTTCTAATGAATACATCATAGAAGCAATATTTAGATATTTCGCTTCACGCGTTTTAACTCCCGACCGACAATTGGATGGTGAATACATGCCGATTTCCGACGCGACCAAAGCCGGTCAATCCGTCTATTCGCCTCTGGTCTTGCGAATCTATGACCTGTACGTGCTTGGTTTTTCCAACCGTTTTATTTGGTCGTGCCCCACATCGGCGCTGCGTGAACTTTACAATCGCAACGTCTCCGCCAAACATATCGATATTGGAGTCGGTACAGGCTATTTTCTCGACAGGGCGAAATGGCCTGTGTCATCGCCGTCCATCACGCTTGTCGATCTGAACGCGAACAGCCTGAACGCCGCTTCCAGGCGCGTCCGGAGATACGCGCCCGAAACAATCCACGCCAATGCTCTGGAGCCATTGCCGGTTCGGGGCCCGTTCAATTCGGCTGCGCTCTGTTATCTGCTCCACTGCATGCCTGGAACAATACCGGACAAAGCCGCTCTATTTGATCATCTCGGTCCGCATCTGGAACAAGGCGCACGCATTTTTGGCGCGACGATCTTGCAAGGGAGCGTGCCACGCACCGGCCGCGCGCAAAGGTTGATGAATATCTACAATAAAGAAGGAATCTTCTCGAATGCGGGTGACGCCATCGAGGATCTTGAGGTTGAGCTCAAGAAACGTTTCACCAATGTCAGGATCGGGGTAAAGGGCGTTGTCGCGCTCTTCGAAGCGGTGGCGGGCTGAGATTGACAAGCCAGTTTGGCGTCATACAGAGCCGGTCCGGAGCGCCGGATCCTTAACCGGTCACGGCTGAGGCAGGTATCCTTTTGCCTAAGCATCGGATTTGCCCGAAAACCGGTATCCACTTTTCGGTCCGATGCTGTAGCGTAAATCAAAGGCCATAAACATCTCCGGGCGGATCATCCCGCCCGGAGAATGACAGCCGAAAAGGCTTATTCATAAGACGTCTGGCACGCAGGAACGTCGCGGCTTGGAAGGCCGATCTTGGCGAATGTCGCTGATGCGATGCCGAGGGTTTGGTTCACGTTTTCCTTGATTTTCACAAGTTTGGTCGCCAGATTTCCGTCTGGCAATTCAACGACTTCAGAGACAAAATTCGTGCCGATCGCTTGACGGTTTTCATCAAGAACGATCTTGCCGTTCGGAGCGTCCAGCTCGATGTCAGTCAGGCACTGGCGGAATGCCTTTTGGCCGTCAGACAGGTTGCCATTTACGTCTTTCAGGCAGCTGAAGGCCGCTGTTGCAGCATTGTAGTAGCCTGTTGCAAGAAGCGAAGGGATGGGAAAACGCTCTTCCGGAGGAAACGCGTCCTGATAGGCCTTGACGTAAGTCTGCCATTTCGGATCGTCCCACGTGTCGGCCTGCGGGCCGGCTGAGGGCGTACCAACCAGAGCGTTCTTTGCGTCGCCTTTGGAGTTCAGAACCGTGCCATCGACCATGATCGTGCCGCCGATGAGATTCGCGCTGCCGCCAGCCTGCTGATATTGGTTGAGAAAATTGACGGCGTCGCCCCCGCCAAGACCGAGATAGATGGCGTCAACATCTTCAGGCAGCGCCGCAATAATCGAGCCGAAATCCTTCGTGCCCAGCGGCACCCACAGACGTTCGGCAATTTCACCGCCCTTCTGGCAGAATTCGGTTACGAGGCCGAAGACCTGCGTATAGACGAAGGAATAGTCCTCGCCGATAGTCGCAATCGAGCGATAGCCCTTTTCGTCATAGATATATTCGCCCAGACCGGCCGACCATTGCGCCCCGTCCATATTGTAGCGATACATGTTCGGGCAAGGATCGACATAGGTCGTTTCCTGTGCGCCAGAAATACCGTTAATGAAGGTCACATTTGGCTGGGTTTTGCAGTAATCGCGGATAGCAATGCCTTCGGAACCGGAAAGCGGGCCAATGACGAGTTCGACGCCATCCTGTTCGACAAGCTTACGTGCGCCGCGAACAGCGCTGTCCGGCGTTGTATCGGTCGACTGGATGATCAACTCGATCTCGCGTCCACCGGCAGAACCGTCGAACTGCTTCAACGCGGTCTTGAGCCCGCGGACACCGTCTTCGCCAAGCACCGTATAGGTGCCTTCAAGCGTGGCCAGCACGCCGACTTTCATCGGCTCGGCGGACGCAGCAGTCGTGACCGCCGCAGCCAGTGCCAACGCCGGTATTGCGGATAGAGTGCTTAAGCGCATACGTTGCCTCCCATTCATTTCGTTTTTCTGACGCCGGTCTGTCCGCCGGCTTCGAGATTTTGCGGTATCGCCAGGCGCGAGGGAACGCCGGAGAGTGTACCGGCGTTACGCACAGTCTGCTTTTTTTACTGAAAAGATCGTTTACCGGTGGTGTGCGGAATTGCATCGCGCGCGGATTATTCGGTGTCGCTATATTTGTAACAGCTGGACACCTCTAAGAACCTGACGGTTTTCATCACCTCATGATTCACTGTGCTCATATTGGGTTTGTGAGGGCTTCGATGGCGTGAGGCGTCGGAAACTCAGGCCTGATTATGTCAGTGTACCGCCGCTGCGAGAGCCCGCGATCACACCGGACACGAGCCAGAGACAGGTATATGAGGGGGACAACTTGCACGTGAGGTCGACCATGCATGCCCCCGTCTTCGTTTCAGACGCCGTCGTAGCCAGCTAACACCAGCTTCATCCAATGTCATGGAATAGTTTTTTGCTTGCGCCGATGCGCCACAGCCTCAAAACAGGGAGAAACGTCATGGCGGCGAAACGCATCTTGATGATTGTCGGAGATTTCGGAGAAGATTACGAAATTATGGTGCCCTTCCAGGCGCTCCTGGCTGTTGGCCACAAGGTCGACGCTGCGTGTCCGGACAAGCAGGCGGGCGATTCTATCGCAACGGCAATTCATGATTTCGAAGGCCATCAGACCTATTCGGAAAAGCCAGGCCATAATTTTACCCTGAACGCAACTTTCGCCGATGTTGATCCAACGCATTACGATGCGCTCGTCATTCCCGGTGGGCGTGCGCCGGAATATCTTCGGATGAACCCGCGCGTCATCGAAATCGTCCGCCATTTCTTTAGTGCGACCAAACCCGTTGCCGCGATCTGCCACGGAGCCCAGATCCTGACCGCAGCCGGCGTTCTGGAAGGGCGCACATGTTCGGCCTATCCAGCCTGTCGCGCTGAGGTGGAAACAGCCCATGGAAACTATGCCGATATCGCGATCGACGCAGCTCATACGGACGGAAATCTGGTGACCGCGCCTGCATGGCCTGCGCATCCGGCATGGATTGCGCAGTTTCTGACCGTGCTCGGCACGCAATTCACACATTGATCGAGACCGCTTGAGGCGCAGCGCTACGCGATCATGTTACTATTCCCCTCAGTTGAGCTGCCTCAGGGAGGACTCGCATGTGTCAGCTTTTCGTTGGAGCCAACCGCGAACTTTGGGAGCCGCATACGCATTCATTGCGTCTGCATGGCGCAAGCACCAGCATCCGGCTTGAGATCTTCTTCTGGGATGTCCTTGATGAAGTCGCCCGCCGGGATGGCATGACGCTGAACGAGCTCATCATAAAACTCTATGATGAGGTGATCGAAGCCGAACACGGCGTTGATAATTTCGCGTCATTTCTTCGCGTGTGCTGTGGACGCTATCTCCGCCTGCAAGCCGACCGGATGATCCCGACTGATCCCGCAATCCCGATTCGCGCCCTTGATGCAGAGAATATTTTGCACAAAGAACGAAGCCTTCACCAAAAGAGGCGCAGCGAATATACGCAACTGACTCGCAATCCGGCCGAAAGGGAAGAAATGACCGCACCTTGATGCGGTCATTTGTGAACAATTTGCTATTGATTGGCCCTGGAGGCGCGCCAGGTTTCGAAGCGGGCTTCCTTGCCTTGGGCATCATAGGCTTCGAACTCGGCCCATTCCTGTGCAAGTTGCTCCTGAAGGGCATGCTCCTGCTGCTCCGCCGCCAATTCAGCCTGACAACGCTCATGCGCTTCCTGCAGCTTGACGACAAGAAAACGCTGTTCGGCCGCCAGCTTGGCGTCATGCATCAGCTTGTGGCGGTTTTCCTGCTCCAGACCTTCAAGCAGCGCATTGACTTCATCCGCGCTTGGCGGACGCGCTTCGGCCGGCATCGAACGCCACGCAACGCGATTGCAGGCGACGACAAGCCGATGCAATTCATTTTCTGCGTGGAGCTTGGCGTTGGCGAGTGCGTTCGGTCTTGCCATTAATTGCTCGACCATGCGCGTCTGCATGGCCAGAACCTCTTCGCCGACTGGATCGCTGTGCACCAGACTTGCGTCAAATTCTTCCGCACTCATATAGTCCCCCACTCAATATGCTCATCTAAATCGCGGCTAACATAGACGCGCATATCCCGCAACGCTATGGCCAGAACGCATCATCTGCAGCAAGATTGTCGATTTATGGAACAGGAAGCCGCAGTCGCCTATTCGGCCGCTCGGATCTGGGGCGGGTTTTCAATGGCCGTCCCCTCTCCGTTTTCCTTGATTGTCTCCGGGCGCGGCATAGCCACGGTATTATATCCGGAATCGACGTAATGCACTTCGCCGGTGATTGCCGTCGAGAGATCGGAGAGTAGATAAAGCGCGGAAGCGCCGACCTCGTCGAGGGTCGGTGTGCGGCCAAGCGGCGAATGCATTTTCTGGTAGTTGAAAAGCACGCGCGCGTCAGAAATGCCCGCGCCCGCCAATGTGCGCATCGGCCCCGGGGAGAGAGCGTTAACCCGGATATTCTCCGGCCCGAGATCCATTGCGAGATAGCGCACCGACGCCTCAAGCGCGGCTTTGGCGACGCCCATGACATTGTAGCGCGGAACGACACGCGTCGAACCGCCATAAGTCAACGTGATCAGCGAACCGCCACTATTCATCAGAGCGGAGGCCCGTTTGGCGACTTCGGTAAAGGAGAAGCACGAAATTAGCATCGTGTTGGAGAAGTTCTCGCGGGTCGTATCGGCGTAACGGCCTTTCAGCTCGTTGCGATCGGAAAAAGCGAGGGCATGGACCACGAAATCGATCGATCCCCACTTTTCGCCAATGGCGTCGAATACGCTATCCACGGAAGCCAGATCCATCACGTCGCATGGCACGATGATCATCCCGCCCAGCGCTTCCGCCAAGGGAACCGCACGCCGCCCGAAGGCTTCGCCCTGATAGGTAAACGCCAGTTCCGCCCCATGACCAGCAAGGACGCGCGCGATGCCATAAGCAATCGAGCGTTCGTTGGCCACTCCCATAATGAGCCCGCGCTTGCCCTCCATTAAAGGGCGCGGCTTAGCGATATCGATCCCAGTCATGCTCGCTCTCAATGTTCGATTTGCCAGAAGCGGCGGTGGAGCCGTCGCTTGACCCCTTATCCGTCATAGCGCTTGATGATCAGCGTGGCGTTCGTACCCCCGAAGCCGAAACTATTCGACATTACGCAATTTATCTCGGCATTGTCCAGACGCTCACGCATAATCGGCATGTCGCTGAATGCGGGGTCGAGCTCCTCAATATTGGCTGATTCGCATATAAAATTGTCATTCATCATCAAAACTGAATAGATCGCCTCCTGAACGCCTGCTGCGCCGAGCGAATGCCCCGTTAGCGATTTTGTCGCCGAGATCGGTGGAACGTCGTCGCCGAAGACTTCACGGATCGCCTCGATCTCCCGCAGGTCGCCGATTGGTGTCGACGTTGCATGCGGGTTGATATAATCGATCTTGCAGTCAATATCGGCCATTGCAAGTTTCATGCAGCACACAGCGCCTTCGCCCGAAGGCTGAACCATGTCATAGCCGTCCGACGTCGCGCCGTAACCAACCAGCTCACCGTAAATTTTCGCGCCGCGCGCCCTGGCGTGTTCCAGCTCTTCCAGTACGAGCACGCCGCCGCCGCCGGCAATGACGAAGCCGTCGCGATTGGCGTCATACGCCCGGCTGGCTTTTTGGGGCGTGCTATTGAAATTGGACGACATGGCGTTCATAGCGTCGAACAGCACCGACAGCGTCCAGTCGAGTTCCTCGCCGCCACCGGCAAACATGATGTCCTGCTTGCCCCACTGGATCATTTCAGCCGCGTTGCCGACGCAATGAGCAGAGGTCGAGCAGGCAGACGAAATGGAGTAATTGACACCCTTGATCTGGAAGGGCGTAGCCAGTGTCGCCGAGTTGGTACTGGACATGGATTTGGGCACTTCGAACGGACCGACCTTGCGCGGTCCCTTGCTCCGCGTGGTGTCGGCTGCGCCGACGATCGCTTTAGTCGAAGGGCCGCCGGACCCCATGATCAGACCGGTGCGTTCGTTCGAAACGTCTTTGTGCTCAAGGCCCGAATCCTCGATCGCCTGCTGCATGGCCATGTAGTTCCAGGCAGCGCCAGCGCCCGTGAAGCGCCGGACCTTCCGGTCGAGAACGGTTTCCCAGTCGAGGGTCGGCGCGCCATGGACCTGACACCGAAAACCAAGTTCAGCGTAATCTTCAGCCGCCACAATGCCCGACCGCGCGTCCTTGAGCGCCCTCAGCACTTCCTGGGCGTTATTGCCAATGGAGGACACAATGCCCATGCCTGTCAGCACGACACGTCTCATGGAAACCCCTCTTACCTCCCGGACTGGCGTACCTGCATGGTCCGCATTACCGTATTACCTTCTTGTATCGTCAGCGCCATGGAAAAGGGCGTTCCGAAAGATTTTAGCACAGCGGCAAATTCTTGCATTGCCTGAATGACACATGACCAACCCCGAACAGGCACACCGAGAAACCAGGACGCAATTCATGGGTCTGATGGAGCGCACCGAT
>JAHQVI010000107.1 GCA_019634405.1 Hyphomicrobiales bacterium | reverse complement strand
TCAGCCGCGGTGCGCCGCTCCAGCCCCAGAAGCAGGCCGCCAATGATGGTTGCGCCCGAGCGTGAAACGCCCGGTATCATGGCGACGGCCTGCGCCACGCCAACGATAAAACCGGTCTTCAGCGGAATGCTGTCCACATCGGTGTAAAGCACTTGTTTCTGTGCGCGTTCGACAATCAGGATGACGACGCCCCCAATGATCAAAGCCGTGGCGACGACATGGGGCGAGAACAGCACGCTCTTGATGAAGCTGTGAAAGGTTGCGCCCAGAACCATTGCCGGAAGGAAGGCCAGCAGGATGAGAAGCGCGAAACGCTGTGCGACCGGATCATTGTGCAGGCCGAACAAAGTCCCGAAAACCTTGCGGAAATAGATCGTGATAAGCGCCAGAATTGCGCCAAGCTGAATCATTACCTCGAAAGTTTGTCCGGGAGGAGCCTCGAAACCGAGAAGATCGACGAAGAGGATAAGATGCCCGGTTGAGGAGACCGGCAAAAACTCGGTAAGCCCTTCTATAATACCGAGAAGGGCGGCAATCAGATAATTTTCCATGTCGAAGTCCGGATGGATGGATCAAAAACGTCTTACGCGCATTGACCTTGCACATCGCTCGAAGTCAAGAGGGACAGGAGGTTGTGCATTGATGATTTTTGCCAAGCGTGACCTTAAGTGCCTGTGTATCGTCGATATGTGCGGTTAAGTCTGTATGATGGACGAATGCCGTTTTGCAAAAGGTAATCCAAGATGCTGGACTGGATTTCGCCGGAACTTTTATCCTTTTTCGTTTTCGTCGGTCTCGTGATCTCAGCGGCGGCTTTTGGAGGTCAATGGCGCGCAGGACGCTGGTATCAGTTGCTCGACAAGCCATCATGGACGCCGCCGAACTGGCTGTTTCCCATCGCCTGGACGATCATCTATTTCATGATCGCGATGGCGGGCTGGCAGATCTGGGAGACGCCGCATGCCGGTACGCTCCTGCCGCTTGTTGTCTGGGGGATCCAGCTGCTGCTCAATACCGCGTGGTCCTATATTTTTTTCGCCAGGAAGCAGATCGGCCTGGCGCTGGCCGATATCGTGGCGCTGTGGCTAAGCATCGCGGCCTTCATCATCCTGGCCTGGGATATCAACCGAGCCGCAGCCTGGCTGTTTGTTCCCTATATGGTCTGGGTCAGCTATGCGGCGGCGCTGAACGCCACAATTCTAACACGAAATCCTGTTCATAGCCGACGATCAAATGTTTGAATTTGCAGCGATATATCTGAATTTCGTGGGCAAAAGGCGATTTTCATTGCCCTGGACTTTGCTGCGGCGCACAATAGCTGCTTATGACGTCAGAGCCTTCGTCCCGGCACGCCAATTTGATCTCGTTGCTTTTGTTGAAAAAGGTAAGGGCTGGTACAATCGCTGAAAATCGGAAAAAAAGCAGTCGGGTTCATGGGTTTCTCTACATGAACAAGGCAAGGCGCATGATCCGGCGTTTGTTCAGGTTGACGGGACCGATTTCGTACAAGGTCACCGAAACGCCCGTCCTCACGCCGTCGGCCGACCGGGCCAGGACGCTGCCCGCGCCCACGCCCCAGTCGGCGCAGTGGTTAAGTGAAATCTTCGTGAACTTTGCCGGAATGCGGACCTACAAGCTTTTCATTCCCGGCAAATATAGCGGCCGAAAAATGCCGCTCATCATTATGCTGCATGGCTGCAAGCAGTCGCCGGACGATTTCGCCGCTGGCACGCGGATGAATGACATCGCGGAAGAATACGGCTGCATGGTTGCCTATCCCGCTCAGAGCGATACGGCGAACGGCATGCGCTGCTGGAACTGGTTCAATCCGCGCAACCAGCATCGCGGCCGCGGCGAGCCCTCGATCATCGCCGGGATCACTCAGCAGATTATCGGAAAATACGCCGTTGACCCCGAACGCATCTATGTTGCCGGGCTGTCGGCGGGCGGCGCGCTGTCGGCGATCATGGCCGCGACCTATCCGGATCTTTTTGCCGCGGCGGGGGTGCATTCCGGCCTGGCGCGCGGTTCAGCGCGCAGCGTCGCTACGGCCTATTCAGCAATGCAAAACGGGGACTCGCATATCGCTCAGGAAGTTGCGATTACGCCAATGTCGCTGCGTCATCCCCGGCGCGTTCCAGTGATCGTCTTTCATGGCGATCAGGATGAAACGGTCAATCTGCGCAATAGCGAGCAGGTCTTGAATCAGGCGATCGGAGATCTGTCACCCATTCTGCGGAAACGGGAAAGCAACGGGCATGTTCGGAACGGACACGATTATAGCCGTATGGCGTATATCGATAGCCGCGACAATTCGCAATTCGAGCTTTGGGTCGTCAAAGGTTCTGGCCATGCGTGGTCCGGCGGCAGCACACAGGGGTCTTATACCGATCCTTCCGGGCCGGACGCCTCGCGGGAAATGCTGAACTTCTTCCTCAGCCATGCGCATGTCAGCGTCAGCGCTCAAGAAGAAATCTATTCATAGCGGGGCGGCCCGTTCGCTATCGTGATTTTCATGAAAAATTCCATCCTTGCCGTATCAGCAAAGCGAGGGCTATTTCGTACCTGTCCGCGCGAATATTGCGGTCGACGGTTTCTGTTCAGCCAACAGTAATCGCGACCCGTTTATCACTTGCCCGTTACACAGTTGCATGAGGATTCGCCTCCTGGTTCTGGCGCACAGCGCATCAAAAGGAATGTTGCCGATGAAAATTTTTTTCAAGCCTTTAGCCTTGTCCTGTGCGCTGATCGCAGCGGTTGCAGGCAATATCTGGATGTTTCCGCCCGTCAGTGTGTCCGCCCAGAGCAGCGTTCAATCTGAAAAGCAGGACAAAGCCGAGCAGTTTATCGAGCAAACGCTGCGTGTTGTTCGAATCGACGAAATTTACAGTGAAATCAGATATGCGGCGCGCGAGCTTTATCAGCCCTATTATCGCTCGCTTGCGCTCAAGCTCGGTGAAGATGGCGCGGCCCCTGAACATGTGCAAACGATGGAGGCCATTGATCGTTTTCTGGGATTCGCCGTCAAGGCCAGCGATGAGTTGGAGCCCGTTCTGGAGCGACGCAGGGACGAAATCATTTCCGATTATGCGGCGGTCTTTGCCAAGCATATGAGCGATGCGCAGCTCGACCTGGTCGGTGACACTCTTGACACGCCTGCGGCCCGCAAGGTCGGCAATATCGTTTATGCCTATTCACGGATTCTGACAGGCTATACCAAAGCCGATTTCCGCAGCCTCGACGAACTCATTGCGCTTGCCCTGGAAATGGATGTCAATTTTGACGACAATCCGCTGGAGCCGGGGGACGGGCCCGCGCCTTCGCCTGAAAGCGTCGAAAAGGCCAGCGCCATTGTTGCCGATCTGTTGCGGGTTTCGCGTCTGGATGACATGGTCACCGACATCGTCGATTTCGGCAACAACACCGTGCTGAAGCTGGATTCGCTTGATGACGCCGAGCGCACTGACATCCGCAATGGCCTTCAGCAGATCCAGTTCTACTACAATCTCGCCAAGTCAATGACCGTTGCCGTCATACCGTCTGCATTGGCGAATTCCGCCAGTTTAGCGGATCTGGACAAGCTGCACCGCATCGTGCTTGCGCCGGTGGTGTCGAAAAGTTTCGACTTGATTTATGATCTCGTACGCGAAACGACGTCATTTTCGACGCTGGATCTGAACACGATGAAGCAACTGGGCGATCGTGCTGAAGCGCTTGATAAGCAGGGGCTCGGGGGCGATAAGAAAGAGGCTGACAGGGAGTTTAAGGCGCTCGGCGAAAAATGGGCCGGGATAATGGTCAAAAATCTGACGCCTGAAACCCGGCTTGGCCTGGAACGTTCCGTCGCGGAGCTGTCCGATCTTGCCGAGGAAGGCGAGCGCCATATCCAGGAACGCACTGGTGGCGAGGAAACACAGCTTTAAGCTGTGGCTGGCAATCAACGCAGCAGCTTCCTGCGCTGAAAAGGAACTTCACGGCACCGGGCCTATGCGCCACCCTCTCCCCATATCGGGAGAGGGTGCAGCTTCGCCGTCAAATCAGGCTTTTGCGTCTTCGCTTTCTTCAGCGTCGCTATCTTCCGCGAGCCCGTCGGCTTCTTCTTCAAAAAGCTCCTCGGCTGCTTCGAGCGCTTCTTCGGCAGCAATCTCATCATCATCGCGCTGAGCCAGAACGTCTTCGCCGCGCGCCAGCCTTTCCGCTTCTTCCGCCGTGCGCGCAACGTTGACCGAGACTGAGACGACGACTTCCGGATGCAGGATGATTCTCACGGGATGCCGACCGAGCGTTTTGATCGGGCGGTCGAGGCCGATCTGGTTACGCCCGACCGTGAAGCCGCCTTCGGTGATGATGTCGGCGATGTCGCGTGTTGAAACGGAGCCGTAGAGTTGTCCGCCCTCACTGGCCTGGCGCAGAGCGACAAAGTCATTGCCTTGCAGCTTCGTGGCGACGGCTTCGGCTTCTTTCTTCTCCTCAAGGTTCTTGGCTTCAAGCTGGGTGCGCTGCGTCTCGAAATGCGCCAGATTGGCTTTGGTCGCTCTCAACGCCTTGCCTTTGGGCAGCAGAAAATTGCGCGCATAGCCGTCCTTGACCTTGACGACATCGCCCATCTGGCCGAGACGGCCAATCCGTTCCAGAAGAATGATTTGCATTTTTAGTCTCCTTTCAGTCCCGCTCCGAATGATCAGAAGGCGGTTGCGTTTGTTGAGTCTTTTTCTGCCGCAAACGCAGGAAGGGTTCGGCAATGCCAAGGCCCAGTAGCATCGGTGCGGTCAGGATACTAATCGGATAGAGAAGAAGGCTGGCGTAGATCACGGACAGCGCGAGGATGCGAACAGGTGAATTCGCGAGCAGCGTGTGCATGACGGTAAGGCCCAGCAGCACGAAAGCAAGCCCCATCGCACCCGTAAAAGCGCCTCCGAGCAGGCCAACAATCCCCGGTGCGAAACTGAGGACAAGGGCTGCGAAAAATCCGGCCACCATGAAGGGCGGGTATTCGATCGCGCGAAGAGATGGCGTGGGGCGCGGGAGAAGTTCCGAAATCGCCGCGATCTTTACCGCGAGCCACAGATTGAGGGTCATCAGGATTAGCCAGACCTGCGCCGCCCCGATCGGAAGCAGGTAAAGTATCTGCTGGCGCATTTCCTCAGCACTTTGCGTGGAACCGAATTGTTCCTGCAAACGTTCGATGGCGCTGTCGCTGAAAATTTCGCGAATGACCTGGGAATAGTAATTCATGTCGCCGGCGCTGATCAGAAGCAGGCCGAAAGACGCCAGCCCGCCGGCCATGATGGTGGTCCAGGCGATGATTCGGCCGAACGGGTACCATTCCACCGTCAGTGCGGCTTTTGCGTCAGCTTGCGGATTGGTGGCGCTGTCTGCGGGGGGCGTCTCGTAGACACGCCGCAGATGAAGCAGATAGAGCAGCACGACAGCGGGTGCGCCCATATAAATAATGAAATAGAACGCGCTGGTCAGATCATTCAGGAGAGACAGCGCGATGAAGGACACAATAAGAGAGAGCGTTGCCGCGCCGACGCCCCAACCAGCTCCCGCGAGGAAAAGCGGAAGCGGAATAACATAAAAGAGAAACAATGCCAGCGGCGACCCATTTGCGACGGATGCAATGAGAACTGCTGCGACAAGCCCGGAGCCCAGGCCGATGAATGCTGGCGATACTTGCATGTGCTGTCCCGCATTGGCGGTTAGAGGACGCTATTTACGCCTCAACCCAAACCGGGTGCGGCTAGGCCGCTACCGCGATCTGAAAAATCCGGCGCACGAAGCGCCGGTTGCATGATTTATTTGAGGACGTAAGGCATCAGGCCGATGAAACGCGCGCGTTTGATGGCTTTGGCCAGTTCGCGCTGTTTCTTTGCCGATACGGCGGTAATCCGGCTTGGCACAATCTTGCCGCGCTCGGATGTGAAACGCTGCAGCAGCTTGACGTCCTTGTAATCGATGACCGGTGCGTTCTCACCGGAGAACGGACATGTCTTGCGGCGGCGTTGAAACGTTCTGCGCTGTCCACCTTGCTGGCTCATTCTTCACCTCCTTCAGACTGGTTTTCGCTGCGTGGGGGGCGATCGCCACGGTCGCGGCGCGGTCCGCGCCGGTCGCCTCTGTCGCCGCGATCGCCACGTTCGTCTGATCGTTTCATCATCGCAGACGGCTTTTCGTCCAGTTCGTCGACGCGAATCGTCAGGAACCGAAGAACGTCGGGGGACAGGCTCATCTGACGTTCCATCTCGGCGACCGCTTCATGCGGCGAGTCGATGTTGATCAGGGTAAAGTGTGCCTTGCGGTTCTTTCGGATACGGTAGTTGAGGCCCTTGACACCCCAATATTCCGTTTTGCCGATCTTTCCGCCATTTTCCTCGATAACGGTCTGAAACTGCTTCTGTAAGGCAGAGTTTTGCTGCGCCGTTATATCCTGGCGCGCAAGAAAGACGTGTTCGTAAAGCGGCATGGCTGCAGCCTTTCCTGTTGTTTCCAAATATTACTGACCGGCGCTAAGCCCCTTTTGAGCCTTTAAAGTCAGGAAAGGCTCGTTAAGAAGACCCGAAAGAGCGGAAACACTGGGAGATGGCGCGAAAACAACGCACCCGCGCATAGGCAACGGCTCCCGTTCAGCCTCCAACCGAACAGCTGCCCTTGCTTATAAAGCTTTTTATGCCTTGGCAACAAAGAACTTTTAAATATTTTGCATGCAGGCGAAAGGGGCCACCATTTCGTAATTCGAAGTGAACGAAGGCTTGACATTGGCGGCGCATAGTTGTTTTTGGCGCGCAATGCTGTTCGAATTGGCAGTCTGAACGACAACACACCTTATTAGGTTTTCCTTTTTTGTAATGCACGCCGCTTTAACATTTCCCGGTCAGGGAAGCCAGTTCGTGGGAATGGGCAAGGATCTTGCCGAGACATTTCCTGTGGCACGCGCCGTTTTCGAGGAAGTCGATGACGCGCTTGAGGCGCCGCTGACCCCTATCATGTGGGATGGGTCGGCCGAGACGCTTACCCTGACAGAAAACGCTCAGCCCGCCCTTATGGCTGTTTCGCTGGCGGCTATGCGCGTGCTTGAGAGCGAAAAAGGCTGGCAGGTTTCCGCTGCGCAGTTTGTAGCCGGGCATTCACTTGGCGAATATTCCGCGCTCGCCGCAGCCGGTACCCTATCGGTGGGCGACGCCGCGCGGCTGTTGCGAATCAGAGGGCGCGCAATGCAGGAGGCCGTGCCGGTCGGGCAGGGCGCCATGGCCGCGCTTCTCGGGGCGGATCTTGAAAACGCTGCAAAAGTCGCCGACGCCTGCAGTGCGGAGACCGGTCTTGTCTGCCAGGTCGCCAATGACAATGCGCCCGGGCAGGTTGTTATCAGTGGTGCGAAAGCCGCTGTCGAGCACGCTGCGTCGATCGTGAAGGAATTCGGCATCAAACGCGCATTGCCGCTGCCCGTCAGCGCGCCGTTCCATTGCGCATTGATGCAGCCCGCCGCCGATCGCATGAAGGCCGCGCTGGCGGAGGTGTCGCTCGCTGCGCCCGCAGTGCCGCTGATCGCAAATGTGACCGCTTCGCCGGTGAGCGAGCCTGAAGACATACGCCGGCTGTTGGTCGAACAGGTGACCGGCTCGGTGCGCTGGCGTGAAAGCATCCTGTATATGGCGGAACAGGATGTGACGAAGATTTATGAAATCGGGGCTGGTAAGGTCCTGAGCGGTATGGTGCGCCGAATCGACGAGCGCCTTACCGGTGCTCAGATCGGGACGCCGGCCGACCTTGAAAAAATTGACCGTGGATCTCTGTCATCCTCGGCAAGCCACTAGCCCTTCAAGATCTGGAGAGAGCTTGCATGTTTGATCTCAGCGGAAAAGGCGCGCTTGTTACCGGAGCAACCGGTGGCATTGGCGGGCCAATAGCAAAAGCGCTCAAGGAACGGGGCGCAGACGTCGCCATCTCCGGCACGCGGGAAGACCGGCTGAATGCGCTCGCAGCCGAACTGGGCGGCGGCGTGACCGTTCTGCCGTGTAACCTGAAGGACCGCGATGCCGTTGCAGCCCTGCCGGGACAGGCTGAAAGCGCTCTTGGAACCCTCGATATTCTCGTGAACAATGCGGG